>JABDKS010001071.1 GCA_013002105.1 Pirellulaceae bacterium
CTTCGAGACCGTCTTCGTCGTCATCCTCGTCCTCGTCGTCGTCATCCTCTTCGTCGTCATCGTCCCAGTCGTCGTCGTCATCCCAGTCATCATCGTCGTCGTCAGCATCGGCAAAATCACCGGTGCCTTCATACAGATCATCTTCTTCGTCTTCGATCACGGCATTGGGATCGACCAACGTCGTGGGATCTTGTTCGTCAATCATTTCTGATTCGGGAACGACAACGGTGCTCACAACAGACTCCTTGTTGGATGTCGACAACTCTTCGTGGTTTAGATCGTCAGTAGGTGGATCATCTGGAGGCGGATCATCTTGTAACGCTTGCCACTGGATCGGCGGCAAGGCTTCGACGCTGGGTAGCCCAAATAGTTCTAAGAAACGTTTCGTGGTTCCGTAAAGATAGGGTCGACCGAGCTCTTCTGCACGACCTGCGATACGAATCAAATCACGTTCCATCAACTGTCGCAAGAGCTCACCGCAAGCAACCCCCCTCACCGCTTCGACATTGGCCCGCGAAACGGGTTGCCGATAGGCGACTACGGAGAGCGTTTCCATCATCGGCGACGAGAGCCGCATCGCTGAAGGCAAATGGCCCAAACGTGCCAACCAAGGCGCCAAGGCTGGTCGTGTCAGCAATCGATTCCCACCGGCGACCTGCTCGATGCGAAGTGCACGATGGTTGACGTCGTAAATCTGGTTCAGTTCGCGGACAAGTGTACGAGCCTCGGTGGCGTCCGCCAAGTGCGCCAATTGGGCCAATTTTCGCGTTGTCAGGGGTGTTTTGGCCAACAACAGGACCGCTTCGAGTCGCTGGCGGCGAGCGATTGGATTGTCGTCGGCATCGACGTGGGAGCTGCCCTTTGACGCAGCCGGATCGGACAATGTCGAGAGTGCGTTTGGAGGGCCCTGTGTGACTTGATAGGGTCGGCGGTGCGGAGCGGAATGGGGGTTCGAGAGCGCATGACGACGTGCCAGGCCGCCCTGAGAGGGGCGCGAAAGTGTCTGTCCAGCTAGCATCGCGGCGGACCGACCGAGGGCTCGTTGGGGCACCAACGTTCCATTCGCTCCGACGGTAGAGGACCAAGTTCGCGTCATGGCTTACGATAGAAGGGACGATTTGACCGGCCAATTTGTGGTTTTGGAGTCTCGCTGAGCGGACGACCCCAATGACGCAAACGGCTCTTTTTCCGAAACGAAACATCCCGCAAGCAAGCCCTCGTGTCCACATCGGTTTCCCCCGCCGCGTCAAAAACCGGCTCTCGCAGCCAAACCACACGCAGTCCCCGGTTGCGACGCTGGGTGATCGTCATCTCGGTCTTGGCACTGACACTGATCATTTATTTTGTCGTCCGCACCCAAGGCCACGTCAGTGGCCAGGAATTCGCCCCCAGTCATTTCCAGGTGCGAAATTTCAGCTTTTATGAAATTCCGCTGCTGCACATCCAAATCACGCCGATTCGACGCAAAGGGGTCGCCCTGCCGGTTGCCACGTATGTCCGCCAAAGCTCTCTCATCGGAGCTCCCAAGGGCACGCCGGACAAATGGCATTTGGTGAGTCTGTCGCGCGGGCTTAGCGGCACCACCGCTGCCGACGCGGATCTGATGGTCACTCACCTGAACCTGACCGATGGAACCGATGTTTATTGGCGAAAATGGAGTATCGACCATCCCAAACGGGCCGCTGTGTTGTGGCCAACAGTCCAGCGTTTGGCGGAAAGAGAACTGTACATTTTGATCCCCGCCGTCTTCGAATTAGCTCAAAAGGACCTGACTGCCGAGCAGTTGGCGACCAAAATCGACACCCTGCTACGACGCCAATACCGGTCGCTGGTCGTCGATATGCGCCAAGCGGACCGTGGCGAACTGGCCGACCAGTTGTTGAAAGAAGCCATCAGCGACTATCCCGATGACAAAAACCTGCAAGCACTCCAGACCCCAGCTACCTGAATCCCACCACAAGGTTTCGTCTGTCATATCGGCCACCCAACCACTCCGGTTATCACACTGTTGCCGATACTACTTTCGGAAATCCAACGAGCACAAAAGACTTTGACATTGGCTCCTACGCGTCGCGACAGCCCGCTCAGCAACCCCCTGAACAAACTCGATGGCGGACCAGCAATCCGCAATGTGATCTCGTGATTTACTTGGACAACAATGCGACCACCCTGATCGATCCGCGAGTGGTCGACGTGATCTCCGATGTTCTGGCGGCCGGTCCAGCCAACGCGTCGAGTCAGCATGCGTTGGGACGTGCCGCAAATGCTCGGATCGAATCAGCACTGGAAACCATCGCTGCTGTTTTGAACACCAATTTTTCGCTCCCCGCGGGTCCACGTCTCGTTTTTACCAGTGGTGGAACCGAATCGAACAATCTGGCGCTGTCGGGACTGGGCGACGAGAATGGGCCACTGGTCACCAGCCGCATCGAACACCCCAGTGTTTTAGCCGTCGCCCAAGCACAGCAAGCCGCCCAGCGGGAAGTCCGTTGGCTGGAGGTCGACCGCAACGGCGTTGTCGATATTGATTCACTAGCTGCGTTGATCAACGCCGACGGTCGACCCGCGACTCTGGTTTCTCTGATGTCGGCCAACAACGAAACCGGCGTGCTGCAACCGATCGATCGGGCCAGTCGGTTGTGTCGATCATTGGGCGTACCGCTGCATGTCGATGCTACGCAATCGATCGGCAAATTGCCCATGAACCTGACTCAACTCGATGCCGCAGCAGTCACCTTCACCGCCCACAAATTCCATGGGCCCGTTGGCGTCGGAGCGTTGTGGCTCAATTCCGGTGTCGCCCTGCGATCCGTCTTCCAAGGCGGCGAACAACAACTCGCATCGCGACCGGGGACCGAACCGATCGCGCTGATTGCCGGGATGGCCGAGGCGTTGCAGCTGGCCCACAACGAGATGGCGGCAACGATCGACCACACCCAACGGCTTCGAGACTTATTAGAAAGCTCGCTGACTGATCAGTTCCCGTCGTTGGTGATCCATGGCCGTAGCGTGCCGCGATTGCCAGCGACCTCGTCCGTCTCCTTTGTTGACACCGATCGGCAATCGATGCTGATGGCGTTGGACATCGCTGGCGTCGCGTGCAGCAGCGGATCGGCTTGCAGCAGTGGTAGCAGCCCTCCCAGCCACGTATTGTTGGCGATGAAGGTGGCGTCATCGCTGGTCGAATCGGCCCTGAGGTTTGGGGTGTCCAGGTTTTCCACAATGGAAGATATTCAATTGGCTATCGATCGCATCTCCAGCGTATACAAAAGGTTACGTAAAAACAGAGTTGTGGAAAACTGACTGTTTTTGGCTCGTATCTTACGCTAATTGCCCTACAATGCCGGTTCCATGATGGCGACATCATTGCTGCGGTCCAAATAGGGAATCGGTGTTAGCGACCCGCTTTCTCTTTTTTGTAGGTCGCCTTGTGGTGGGTCGCTGTGCCGCATGTTGAACGACTTGCATGTTCGGGAGCTTTTTTCTGTGTTGGTATTTGCCACGGTTAATTGGTTGTGACCACCCTCAGCGAATCCACGGTCGTGTCGTTTCCGCTGGAGCGTCCTCTGCTCCGGCAACGATGGCGTGATGCGCAAACCGGCAACACTGCCCTGCCCTATTTCATTGCCGGTGATGAAAACCGCTTGGCACTTTTTGCATGTCGAAGTGAATCGAGTGTTTTTGAACTGGGCAATCCGCTGCTGTTGATCGGTCCGGTCGGCAGTGGCAAGACATCCATCGCGTTGCACCTGGCAGCCCGCCAGGCGATTGCCATGTCGTTGGCACACCAGACCGGCGTGGTGAAGTATTTACCAGCGGTCGATTTTGCTCGCGAATACGCCGAAGCCGCCAATGCGGATGATATGCCGCCATTTCGCGCGAGCCTTGACGACGCAGCGATCCTTTTGATCGATGACCTTCATTTAATCGCCGACAAATCGCCGGCGCAAGAAGAACTGGCCGCTCGAATTGATGCCCGAACCGATGCTTTAAAACCCACTGTATTGACCTGTCGACGACTCCCATCAGAACTCCGCACGATGCGTCCGCGTCTGATCAGCCGAGCACTCAACGGTCTGACCATCTCGTTGCGTCCGCCACAGGGCGACGCCAGACGATTGATTCTGCGCGAATTGGCGATGGTCCATGATGTCCAATTGAGCGACGAGTTGATGGAGCGTTTGGATACCGGTTTGAACGAGGAGTTGCCTGTGCGATCATTGGATTCGGCCATCAAACAAATCAGCCTGTGGTGCCGGATGAACAACGCTTTGCCCTGTGACGAAGCGATCACGTCGGCGATTGAAACGGCCAGTCGTAGTGACGAAGTGGCCCTGGGTAAGATTACACGCACCGTCGCTCGTCAGATGGGTCTAAAAACCGCTGACTTGCGAAGTAGTTCGCGAAAACAGTCAGTCGTCCGAGCCCGGTCTTTGGCGATGTTGATCGCTCGACGGATGACCCACAAAAGTCTCGATCAGATAGGCAAGTATTTCGGCGGTCGTGATCATTCGACGGTGTTGCACGCTATCCGCAAAACCGAGTCCCTGTTGGCTGACGATATCGATCTGCATCAGGTACTCCATGACGTCACCGAAAAAATATCTGCTTAGCAAAAAATTATGCCTGTGGATAAACCGTCTAACATCGGTCTCCCCCTGGTGCTGCACCGATGTTGGCCATTGGGGGTCGTCCAAAGTGGTTGTCTAAAGATGTCTGCAACAGCGGTGGTTGCGAACGTGATTGCCACCGGCGACGAACGACTTATCCACGACCGGGTCTCGTTCGTAAATCCCAATCAAATAACAACTTGCGTGGATGCATCGGTTGTTACAGACAACGATTTCAATCGGGTTACGATAACGACGTTTCTTATAATTACTTACTCAATACAAGACCCCTGCTTTCCGCCGCGTCGCTCAACATCTACCCCGATGCGTTAGCGACTCCAACTGGGTACAACATGCAAACGAAATAACAAAAAATCATTCCCCATCGTTTGCTGTGTCGGCACCATGAAAATCACTTGCCAACGCGAATCACTGACCAACGCTTTTTCCTTAGCGGCCAGCATTGCGCCGGCTCGCTCTCCCAAGGAAATCCTTCAAAACGTGAAGGTCACAGCGTCCGGTGGCAAGCTGACTTTGACGGCCACTGATATGGAAGTCGGCATTCGGTTGGATCTGGCCGAGGGGGTCGAGATCGAGGCTGAGGGAACGGCGCTGCTGCCAGTACAGCGCACCATGGCGATCCTACGAGAGAACAACGATGAAACGTTGACAATCGAAACCGATGATTCGGGGGTTCGCATTACCGGCAGCCGCAGCAAGTTCAAGCTACCGGGCAACAATCCAGACGAATTCCCGAGCGTCACTGGGTTTGACGAAGATAAATACCATGTTGTGCCGACACGATTGTTTCGCAGTATGGTCAAGCGAACGGTATTCGCCACCGATGCTGACAGTAGCCGCTATGCATTAGGCGGCGTGCTGCTGGAGTTGGACGACAGCAGCGTGATCGCTGTTGGTACCGACGGTCGACGATTGGCTCGGATGGAAGGAACCGGAGAATCGGTTGGTGGACACGCCACGACCGGCAACAGCACGATCGTTCCTACGCGAGCCATTCAGTTGATGGAACGGGCGTTAGATGATAAAGACGAAACGGTTGATGTGGCTGCCCGTAACAATGATTTGTTATTGCGAACGCCTCGGGCGGTGATCTATTCGCGTTTGGTCGAAGGACGTTATCCAAATTGGCGACAAGTCTTTCCGCAACGAGAGAAGGCGGTCCAATTGGACATGACGGTAGGACCCGTCTTTGCGGCACTGCGACAAGCGGCAATTGTCACCGACCATGAAAGTCGCGGAATCGATTTTACGTTTGCCGATGGCACGTTAAAAATGGAAGCCAGCACCGCGGAGATCGGTGAGTCGCAGATCGAGTTACCCATCTCTTACGATGGCGAACCGATCACGTTGACGATGGACCATCGCTACGTGGCCGATTTTTGCAAGGTTCTCGACAACGAAACGAACTTCGTCCTGGAGATCGAATCGGGTGCAGCACCGGCGTTATTGACGACCGATGATGGGTACGGATACGTGATCATGCCGATGGCCCGAGACCGATAATCGATACTGATAATCAACGTCTTGGGTGACAAAGAGCGGTTCGCGGGCAGCATTCATCGCGTCAACTTATCAAGTCCAGCTTTTGCGCTACAATGATGGGCATGAGTAGCGAACCGATTATTTTAGCAGGGACCGATAACGATCTACCGTCGCCGGTACCGCTGGGTTTGGCCAGGTACACCGGTTATCGGGAAATGGCTCGGGGCGGCAATGGTTTGTTACGAGCGGCCTTTGATCCGATCACCGGTCGGGTCGTCGCCATTAAGTCGTTGTTGCCAGAATCGGCGCGAGACCGCGGTGAGCGGCGGCGATTGTTGCGTGAAGCACGAGTCACGGCGCAATTGCAACATCCCAATACCGTACCGGTCTATGACATCGGCGACGATGTGGTAGAAGGCGTCTATTTTGTGATGAAGCGAATCTCGGGAGAGAATTTTTTTCAAATTCTCAAACGTATCGCTCGCGGTGACGAATCAACGATCGCCGCCTATCCCATGACGCGTCGCTTGGACATCATCGCCGATGCCTGCCAAGCACTCGCCTACGCGCATGCCCGCGGTGTGATCCACCGCGATGTGAAACCAGAAAACATCTGGGTCGGTAATTTTGGCGAAGTCATTTTGTTGGATTGGGGTGTCGCGAAGGTCTGGGGACACAGCGACCATAATGAACCGATCCGAGTATCGGTGCTCAAGCCTGATGACGGCGTCGAGTCACAATTGGGCACGTTAACCGGCGGCGGTCAACGGCCCGGTACGCCGCTGTACATGTCGCCCGAACAAGTCGAGGGGAACCGCAGCCTGGATGAACGAACCGATATCTTCAGCGTCGGCGTGTGTTTGTACGAGATGCTTGCGTTGCGAGAGCCTTTTCGTGGTGCGAACATCGACGAGACTTTTGACAACATCAAGAACAAGGACGTTCCACCGCCCAGCAAACGATCACCGGATCGCGGGATACCGCGAGCGGCCGATACAGTGGTCATGCGAGCGATCCAAAAGCATCCGTCTTATCGCTACCAAAGCATGCGAGACATGATCGCAGCGATTCGAGCCATCGAGTAACGGAATGGGCAATCACAATTCGTTTCAAGTCGGTTTGGCGTCATAATCGTCGCAAAGCGAACGCTATCGCATCGGCATCACGATGTCTGGCAACCAGGTACGCACAAGCCACTCAACGCCAGCCGAGGGTGACCTATCGTTGGAGAACAGATCCTCCGATAGAGCACCCAACGATGTCACATGACCGCCGAACGGTTCAGGCTACCGCGCAGAACCAAAACAGCGTACGGACCGCTGGGCCATGGATGGGTCTGGTAGCAAGACTTCAACAGCTTGCTGTCCGGGGTCGTTCGAGTGAATGCTTTCGTTGGGTCATGTCGATCGCCAATCTAATGATGTGGATCGGCATCGGACTGCCACTGTCGCTGTTGGCAGCGTTTTTCGTTTATCCCTTCGAAGCCGATGGACCTGAGCGTGGCATCGTCGCCATTTGGGCGTTTAGTATCACCTACATCGCGGTGCTCATCTGGGGTGCGAGGCTTTCACTTGGGGTATTGCTGACCGAGCCGAGCCCACCCAGTTTCGCTACCAAGCCGGTTTGGACCGGACGCGACGACGATCAGTGACCGATGGGATGTTCAGGGTGACAGCCGCCAGACCCACAAGCGATTCGCGGCGTGTTCACCATCATCCACCGGCAGCGGGTCGGGCCCGATCACTTGCAGGTCGCTGCGAGGGACCCCCCATAGAATCGCATCACCATTGGTATCGACTCGGTATCCGAACTTAGCCTCATCGACGGGCTGTAGCATCGACAGATCGATATCGATCGCTGATAGCTGGTCAAGCGTAGTGGGCCAGCGATCCAAATCGTGTTGATATTTGCGAACCGCCATTGCCAATTTCGCCAGTCGATTGTTCTCCTCCTGCTGAACGATGACCAGTGCGAACGATTGCATGTTGGGGATCATTAAGTAGGAATACATGTGATCCAAATTGGTAATCGTTCCACTGGCAAAAATATCGCTCTTGAGTTGATCGCCAGCCAAAGAGACTCGTTTACGAAACGCACTGGGATCCAATCTATCGGGATCCAATCTATCGGGATCACTGACGGCCGCATCCAAATACAGTTGCATCTGATCGAGATAGTACAATGCATCTCTTGCTCGAATGCGCGTCAGCAATTTGGCGACCGCAGGGCTATCGAAATCCAAGACGCGGTTGGCAAGCTCGGCGTCGGTGAATACCGGTAGCATCATCGCCCGATCACCACGGAGAGCTAGTAGATACGTTTCGCGGAGCTCATCAAAATCGACCATAGCATCAGCAATCTTGGTCATTTGTTCGTCAGTGAGTTGGTCGTGTTGGAGCGAGAGCATCAACATCGCGTTGGTATTGCGAGCGATGGCGCGGCCGATCAACTGACTGGCCATAAAGGGTTCGTTCAGCGTGCTGCGTTCCAATCCACGCCCGGCTTGGATGCAATCGAAACCAAGTTTCCGATCACCATCGTGGACGGCAACAGCGTGTTGGAGTTGCAACAAGCGGACCATACCGCGAAGTCGATTGGTGTCAGTCAGTGGGGTCGAAAGAGCATTGTCAAAGTCGATGGGTCGGCGAATCGGCTTGCGATTTGCAGCGGTCTGGTCAAGGGCCAGCTTGAGTAGAGTGCTGAGATCGTGTTGCCAGGCGGCCAAGAAATTGTCGATCGGTTTGCGATCCGGCCAGGCGGTTCCCGGAGGGGGAACGACCACCGATGAGTCATGAAATGGCATAGCAGCAGCAGCGTCGACGAACGCTTTGGATTCGAGACGATCGCCTAGTTCAATCCAAGCATCAGAATCCTGATCGGACGTGTTGAATTCGTAACTGCGTCGCAAACTGTCTTCGTTAACAGGCTGGCCGCGTTGGTCCAGATCGGCCAATCGCAAATCGACTTTGGCGGACGCCGCGGATTGCCGACCGAGAAACCAAGTCGCGACTCCGCCGCAAATCAGCAGTGGAAAGAGCAGAAAGAGGCAACTGGCGATGTAAAAAACGCGCCAAGATTTCTTGCGACGGTCGGTATTGTCATTCATCAATCGGAGGCCGAGCTAGCGAGGGCCGTGCATGGGTAGACGAGTTGGTGGTGGGCCGGGTGACTCAGTCGAGGATATGTTGAACAGACGTTTAGCGACTTAGTGGCGATCACCCAGCGGTGCGGTCTTAGCGAATGGCCTTGGTCGCCAGAACGCTCCTGTTGAAAGTGATTTTCGTGGTAGGCCGATCAACATTATGTAAAACGCGAGTGCGAGCCCCACTTTGACAGTCAGTCGGTATTGGCGACTGGTTAGAATTGGCGAATTGGCCTACGACCAGTCCGACCACTTTTCTTGCGAGACGGAGTCGATTCGAATTGACCGATTTCAGTCCCAGCCAAAGTACCAGACAGGTCGATTCTTCGCTGCAAAGTAAAGCGGCTGCCGAAGCAATCCACGTACCCCATCAGATTGGGCGTTATCGGGTGACGCAGTTAGTGGGCAAAGGGGGCTTTGGCGCCGTGTTTCGAGCCACCGACGAGTCGCTCGGACGAGATGTTGCCATCAAGGTACCGCGTTTGCTGCCGCAACGAGAAACCGGGTATTCGCATTGGGAGAGCGAAGCTCGGATGGTAGCGATGTTGGACCATCCGCATATCGTGCCGGTATTCGACGTCGGCAGCAGCGAGGAGTATCCGTTTTTTGTCGTCTCAAAATTTATCGAAGGCGTCGATCTTCGCCGCTGTTTAGACCAACGTCCACCGCCGATCGCGACCGTGGTGGATTGGATCATCAACATTGCCGAAGCACTCGATCACGCTCATGCCCGCGGCGTCATTCATCGGGACGTCAAACCGAGCAACATCTTGATCGATACCAACGATCGCCCCTATCTAACGGATTTTGGGCTCGCGTTGCGTGAAGTGGATATCGATCGCAATGCCACCGAGAAAAAATACGTCGGCACTTTCAGTTACATGAGTCCCGAACAGGCGCGCGGCGAGGGACATTTGGTCGATCGTCGAGCGGACGTTTTCTCGCTGGGCATCGTCTTCTATGAAATGTTGTCAGGAACGCGACCCTTTCGAGGAACGTCGAGCCAACAGTTGTTGAAAAGCATTGTCCGAGCCGAGACGCGTGCGGTGCGTCAAATCGATCCCAACGTACCGATGGAGCTCGAGCGGATTTGCATGAAGTCGCTGGCGCAGCGGCGTAGTGATCGGTATCACACAACCCAGGCTATGGCGGACGATCTGCAAAAATTTGCCAGCCAGGGCGCGTCCAAACAGGTGATCAACAACAGCGATGATCCGCTGCTATCGACTGTCGATACGAAATCATCAACGCGCGTGATCCCGAAAGGGTTGCGTGCATTCGATGAACATGATCGCGGTTTCTTTCTCAAGCTGGTACCTGGACCACAAGATAGCGACGGGATACCAGAAATCATTCGGGGGTTAAAACATCGGCTCGAGTCACGATCGGTTGCTGATAGCTTTCGAGTAGGGCTACTGTATGGATCGAGCGGTTCGGGAAAATCGTCGTTAGTACGCGCGGGATTGATTCCGCTGATGGATGACAGTGTCGAAGTCGTCTATGTGGAAGCAACCGCACAACAGACCGAAACGCAATTATTGCAGCGGTTGCAACCACTGCTCCAATTCGACGACCAAGACGACCCAAAGACTGATATCGATCTGCCCGATGTGACCGCAGCGATTCGCAAGGGGTCCGGTGGCAATAAGAAAGTCGTCATCATCTTGGATCAGTTCGAACAATGGCTCCACGCGCACGGTGAAATTCAAGACACCGATTTGGTCGCAGCGATCCGACAGTGTGACGGCGTGAATCTGCAATGTCTGGTGTTGATACGCGATGACTTTTGGATGCCGGCGACGCGATTTTTTCACGAATTGGAGGTGCGCTTGACCCAGGGGGTCAACAGCACCGCAGTGGATCGATTCGAATTACGACACGCGCGTTTTGTATTAAGCGAGTTCGGCCGGGCCTACGGTTGTTTACCGGAGGATCCAAGTCAAATGACGGACGAGCAGATTCAATTCATCGATACGATCGTTGATTCGTTGCAAGAAAACGCCAAGGTGATTTCTATTCACCTGGTCGTCATGGCGCAAATGTTGAAAGGACGAGAATGGAATCTACAGACGTTGCGGGAGTTTGGCGGCACCGCGGGCGTCGACATCAATTTTTTGGATGCGACTTTTACCGATTCAGCAGCGTCACCATTGCATCGATCGCTGCAATCGCCCGCGCGACGGGTCTTGGCGTTGCTGTTGCCCGAGGCAGGTACCGACATCAAGGGTCAGATGCAGGATGTGGCTCGATTGCGACAAGCATCGGGATTGGATGATCGCGGGTTCCGCGAACTCTTGGAAGTCCTCGACAGCGATCTGCGACTGATCACTCCGACGGTCGATGTCGAAAACACCATCGGCCTAGAAAGCGCGGATGGGTCGGAGGCGGTTGTCGGTTCACCACGTCGTTGTTACCAATTGACCCACGATTTCTTGGTGCCACCGTTACGTCAATGGCTGACACGTCGAGAACGGCAGACCGTACGTGGTCGAACAAGGCTCCTGCTGCGTGAATTAAGCCAGTATTGGCGTCATCAGCACAAGACGCGGTTTTTGCCCAATGCGTATCAATTTCTCCAGATCCTACTGTTCACTCGAGCGGAGGACCGCACCGCCGAGGAGGCGAAATTCGTAGCGGCCGCAACGAAGTATCACGGCGTTCGATGGGCAGCTGCAACTGTGCTTGCCCTGGCAATGGTTATTGGCTGGTCGATGATAGGGCAGCGAATGCGCGAGAATGCGACCCGACAAAAAGCTGAAATGGCGGTCACACAATTATTAAAAGCCGATGTCGACAACGTCGCTGGGATCATCGACGCACTGGAGCCACTGCGATCCGCTGTCCAACCGCGACTACAGGATGTATTGGCAGACGACCGCTATGCGACCAGTGAAAAATTGTTCGCCCGGTTGGCGCTTGTCGATGATGATCCCAGTCACGTCGAGCCATTGATCGAGTCGCTGATGTCGGCCAATGTAGCGGAGGTGTTATTGATCAGTGATCGTTTACAACTCCATCGCTCCGAGGCAAAGGCCGGACTTTGGAAGGTCGTTCAGTCGACCCGATTAGAAGAAGCCCGATGGTTACGGGCGTCCTTGGCGCTCGCTCAGCTAGATCCCGATAGCGACCGTTGGGACGATCAAGCCCAACGGTTGTCGCAAGCCGTGGTCAACCAGAGTGCTCAGACGGTTGTCGAGATGGCCCCGAGCCTTGCCGGTTTGGGCCCGTTCATCGACCGACCCATGCGACAGTTTTTTGCCAGCGACAGTGCATCGATCGGCTACAACGCGGCGATAGTGATGTCACACTTTGTCAACGCGACCGAGCCGATGTTGCCAGAGCTACTAGTCAATGCGACACCAGAACAATTCGAAGTTCTCTTTCCAGTCGCGGCTGCGGATCCACAGGCCGTGATACCCCGGTTGCGAGCAGCGCTGACCGTTACATCGCAAGTTCAATGGCCCGAGGCGGAGATTGATGTCAAGCAGCAGGTGGATGCACCGGTCAGAAAAGAGATCGAAGACGCTGTTGGCACGGTCACCGATTCGTTCGCTTATTGTCAGCGTTTGCCGCTGGAACGGCTGGACCCGCTTGCCCGACAAATCGAGCCGATGGGTTATCGACCCGACAACATCCGAGCGTATCGATCAGGTGACGAGGTACTGGTCGCTGTGATTTGGCGGCGCGACGCTAAGCCCTGGCGATGGACTCGGTCATCGGGCGGCCAAGCAGCGCGAGACTTGGTGCCGCAGATGCGTAACGAGGGGCTGTCTCCAGCGGACATCACCATGATCCCGTCGGATCTCGCCAGCCGGGATGAAATTCAATACGGCGTCCTGTGGACATCGACGGACGATCATGTCATTGACGCGCGGATGTACATTGATCTGAGCGAAGAAGACCATGCATCCGGCTGGGGACCGTTATTGGAGAAAGGTTACGTCCCCAAGAGCAACTTAAAGCTTCGCCATCCCGACGGGACAGATCGTTACAGTTCTGTGCGAGTGAAGCTGAAAGTACAGCCGGCGTCTCGGGATTCCTGGCATGAGTCGCAGTCGGATTACAACCAGCGCAGTCAAGACGGTTGGCACCAACAAGACGTCGTTCTCAATGAAGCGGGAATCTTGGATTTTGCGTTGACGTATGGCTCGGTTTGGTGGAATGGAGGTACCACAGAGTCTCGCAACATAGATCGTTCGCCGTTGGCGCTGCATCGGCAACGATCAGATGCTTTGATCGGCGATCATTTTCGCCCGGTTAGTCTATCGGTCGTCGAAGACGATACCGATGGTCTGATCGCTGCGTCGGTCTGGCACCGACCCTTGGTGGATGTTTCCACTCGCGACCGCGTCGGCGCAAAGCACGCCAATGCAGCCATCGCACTCTTTCGGCTTCAGCAGACAGACACACTCTGGTCGCTTCTGGAACACCGCGCTGATCCGCGTGTCCGGTCGTTCCTGGTCAATCGTTTCAGCAAGATGGGAGTCGATGCACAACTTTTGCTTGAACAACTGTTGATCGAAAAAAGTGAGTCGCGGCGATTAGCGATCATCGCCGCGCTGGCGCAATACCGACCCGAAGTCCTGAGGGCGGATCAAGCTGCCCGGCTAAAGAAGACGATTGATATTTGGGGCCGAACCGATCCGTCGGCGGGGATTCATTCGATCTGCCTTCACTTGGCTCGCAAGTGGGATTGGAACGAGACGGCCGATACGATCGATTCAGCAAAACAAGCAACGCCGTCGCGTCATCCGTCGGCCGGTTGGTTCAATAATCAGCACGGCGACACAATGGCGGTGATTGCCGGACCGAGCGAGTTTTCGATGGGATCACCTGGCTTTGAACCGTATCGCGATCACCAAAAAGAGATTTCTTTGCGAACGAAAATCCCGCGCAGCTTTGCAATCGCGACCGCCGAAGTCACAGTGCAACAGTACCGACAATTCGAGGACCTGGTTGGATTTGCCGGAGTCTACACACCCGACGAAAAATGTCCGATGAATTCGGTGAGCTGGTTTGCAGCAGCCCGTTATTGCCGCTGGCTCAGTGAACAGGAAGGCATCGCAGAGGACCAGATGTGCTATCCGCCGTTGGAAGAAATCAAGCCGGGCGTTCGATTACCAAAGGACCTATTGGAGCGAACGGGTTATCGGCTGCCAACAAACGCGGAATGGGAATACGCTGCGCGGGCCGGTGCGGGGACAAGCCGCTACTACGGCGATACGGCGGATCTGCTGAGCCATTACGCTTGGACCTTGGAGAATACCAATGCTCAATACCACAGCGTTAAACACCTCTTGCCAAACGATTTTGGGTTGTTCGATACGCTTGGTAACGTGATGGAGTGGACGCAGTTGTCCGAACGTTCGCCAATCGCCAACAACAAGTACCTCGATCGCATCTGGACCGAGCAAGCACTGACCGATCAAACGCTTGGCCAGCTGCGTGGAAGTGCGATTTTTTATCCGATCGAAGCAACACGTGTGGCGGCGATCGAACCGGGTCGTCTTACATCGCGGTATCCCTACTACGGATTTCGTGTCGCAAAGACGATTGCTGATAAGCAATAGATCAGCAACATCAGGCGGATCAGGATCGCCTGGCAAATCGCAGGCGGAATCAGCCAGGGACCGGCGTCATTCTTGCTGACGCGGCCCGCGCATCTTTCGACCATTTTGATGCAGCGTCAGTGCGGTCGCGGGACCCTCGTCGGGCAACTCAAATGTAATCGTCGCGGTCACGGCTCGGTAGTTCCATTTCGTTGGACTTTCGGGGTACACCGGCAGCGCGGGCTGATTGGTTGCTTGAACCATCAACTGGTCCTTTTCCACACGAACATCCAAAACAAATGCGGGCACAATTTGATACTTGCCGACCAGACGTTTCATCGTTTCGGCATCCACGTCGACCTCTTTCTCAAACTTCGGCAGCGTCAATTTTTGACCGGCCAGCAGCCCGATGATGGACTCAGCGATTGAATCGATCTGGCCCGTCGCGGTGTTACTCAGTACGACCACGCCGGCTTGGAGATCTCGATTGACCAACATCATGCTGTGATAACCACCGGTCTGTCCGTTGTGCCAGCGAGTGCTGCCGTCGCGGGCGATGTGCCAGCCCAGGCCGATGGCAAAGTAACCATCACGAGAGGGTGCGTGTTGTTTCCAAGCGAGATCGATGGCGCGGCCCAGTTCCGAATCAGGCGGATCGATCATGGCCTGCATGAACCGATTCATGTCCGACACGGTGCTGCGAATCCCACCGGCGCCCGCCAGCGCGTCGAAATTCCAGGGTGATTCGGCGGTTCGAGCCGCGTTGTGTGGCGGAGCAAATCGGGCGGCTTGTTCTTCGCTAAGCGAAATTGTCGTATCGGACATTTTCAGCGGTCCGGCGATGACGCTCTCCAGCAACTTTTCGTACGAGACATCCGCCTTGATACTCAGTAAATCACCCAACGAGCCCATACCCAGATTGGAGTATTCAGTTTTAAGATTGACCTCGCGAGTTGTTTTCACGCCGGAGAGAAACTCGATCAACAACTTGCGGTCGTAGTCGACGTAGGGATCATTGGGCTGAGCCGGTTTCCAATTGTCCGGCATGCGCGGCAAGCCAGAATTATGGGTCGCCAGATGAACCAACTGAATGGACTGACCGACCGTTGGATTCTTCTTGCTGATTTCCGGAACGAGTTCGCCGATCGGTTGATCCAGCGTCACGGTTTTTGTCTCAACGGCATGGCCGAGCAAGATACCGGTAAAGACTTTGCTCATTGATCCGATTTCATAAATCGTTTGATCGGTGGGAGCGACCGGCTGATTCTGGGAGAGTTCTCCGAAATGGGCCGTCCACTGCTTGTCGGCTTGAACGACACCCACCGAGACGGCGTTGACCAGATCGGCATCGACGTAGGCCTGGACAAGCTGCTTGATTTGACTCGCTTTGGCAATGGAATCCTTGGATGGAGAGTTTTTTTGCTGCTTTGTCGCGTTGTCCTCCGCGGCGGCAATGGAGAGGGTCAACAGACCGACCAGAAAAAAACAAAACCGCATGGGACCACCTGGGTAAAAGGAGTGAAAAAGCGAACCGCGATTCAGGATCGCCGGCGGACGAATAACGGCATCGCGTCGCCGGCGGGCGAATATCGGCATCGAGAGGGTTTGCCGTTGGCAGAATTCCAGGTCGAAAAAGAATGGAGCCGGGGCGCGCCGAGCAGCTAGCTTACTTTAATCCTCCCGACCATGTGGTCATACTCAACGGCTCTAACGTGACGACCATCCCAAGGCAATCAAAGCATGTGCGGAATCACCGGAGCCGTTTGGCGCGACGAACGGCACGCGATCGACGCGTCCACGCTTGCCAAAATGACCGAGGTGATCGCCCATCGCGGCCCCGACGATTCGGATTCATGGTCAGACCGCGAGCACCGCGACGCCTACGGCAACCCCTTGGGCGTGGCATTGGGATTTCGTCGGCTGAGCATCATCGATTTGCAGGGTGCCCGGCAGCCGATGGCCAACGAAGACGGCAGCGTGCGAATGGTCTTCAACGGCGAAATCTATAATTACAAGACGCTGCGAAATCGGCTGGAAGGTAAAGGGCATCAGTTTGCAACCCATGGTGACGGCGAGTCGATCATACATTCGTATGAGGACGTTGGCACTGATTGTTTTGCTCAGCTAAACGGTATGTTTGCGATCGCGATCTGGGATTCCAATCGCAATCGACTGGTGCTGGCGCGTGATCGCATCGGGCAAAAGCCTCTGTATTACGCTGTCAAAGACAACCGTATTATTTTCGGCAGTGAATTGAAATGTCTTGCCCAGGTCGACGGCGTTTGCAGCGAAATTGATCCCGCCGCGATCGATGAGTTTTTGACGTACCAATACGTTCCCCACCCCGGCACGATTTGGAAAGGCGTTCGCAAACTGGCTCCCGGGCATTTTGCGGTGTTCGAAAACGGCAAGGTCACTGTACAACGGTATTGGGATTTTGATCCCAGTATCGAAACACCGATATCGGCCGGCGATGCGCAAGAGCGGTTGCGAGAATTGTTAACCGATTCGGTACGATTGCGAATGCAAAGCGACGTGCCGTTAGGATCGTTTTTGTCCGGTGGAATTGATTCGTCGTTGATAACCGCTATTGCGCAGGCACAAAGTGATGATCCGGTGCGGACGTTCAGTATCGGATTTCCGATCGCCGATTTTGACGAAACGCAATACGCCGCCCAAGTTGCCAAGCACTTGGGGACGCAGCACCAACGGTTCGAAGTGACGCCCAGCGGCGTCGATGTGATCGACCAATTGGTATGGCACTACGACGAACCGTTTGGCGACTCATCCGCCGTGCCAACCTGGTATTTGTCGCAGTTAACTCGCAACGAGGTCACCGTGGCGTTGTCCGGCGACGGCGGAGACGAATTGTTTGCCGGCTATGAACGGTATCGCGCGTTGTGGTTAAGCCAGCGATTGCAGAAAATGTTTCCGCTGCATCAGTTCCCCGGCATCGGATTGGTTCAACGTTTGCCCGATTCCAACAAGCGACGTTCGATCATTCGTCGGGGCAAGCGGTTTTTGGAAGCGATTGGACAACCCGCTGCGCGGCGGTATTTGAATTGGCTGCAGATTTTTCCCGAATCGCTGCGGGCATCGCTCTACACCGACGATTTTGTCGGCCAGTTGCCCGGTGACGATCCTTTTGAATTTTTGAACAGCGTGTGGTCACGATCCGAAGGTCGCGACATCGTCACTCGGGCATCGACCAGCGATATCTTGTCGTACCTGCCGTGTGATTTGTGTACGAAAGTCGACATCGCGTCGATGGCTCATTCCTTAGAAGTCCGGCAACCGTTGCTGGATTATCGTGTGGTGGAATTTGCGGCGTCGTTGCCGGTGCATTTGAAATTTCGAGGTCGCCGGGGCAAGTTGTTGTTGCAAGACACATTCGGCAACCTGATCCCGCGATCGATTTTTACCCGCAAGAAAATGGGATTCGGGATACCGATCGGGGCGTGGTTCCGCAACGAATTGAAACCGATGGTGCACGATACGCTGCTGGGAGATGACGCCCGAATCAGTCCGTATTTTCGGCAGGATGCGATCGCGCAGTTGGTGCGAAGTCATGAAGAAAACGAGCAAAACCACGGTTATCGGCTTTGGAATCTGCTTTTCTTGGAGAAATGGCTGCGACGTTGGACCTGAGTTTGACGCCGGATTTGACGGCAAAAACCTGAAGAGGGGGGCGTGAAGACGCCAGCTTTTGGCGCGAATTTGCTATGTGCCATCGGCGGAATGCGATTGTGTCGGTACACTTTTGCGATGCAGTGGAGCTACGAATACCAGTGTTTTTCGGGCTACCTTGCAGAACACTTATTAAGGTTTAGAGAGATGGCAGAAGGTACGATCAAACGAGTCACGGACAAAGGTTTTGGCTTCATCGACAATGGAGGCGAGAAGGACTTGTTTTTTCACTCGTCCAGTTTAGTCGGAGTGAAATTAGATGATCTCCGCGAAGGACAACGCGTTACATACACCGAAGGAAGCGGACCCAAAGGCCCCTGTGCTGAAAACGTCAGCCCCGCCTGACCCAGTTCAGGGTCATTGAGATAATGGCTTGAACGACGTTTAGGAACACAGCGTTCCCCAATCGAACTATGACGCGCGGTCCGCGCTGATCTCTTGTGGCAAAACAAGAAATTGGCCCGACCGCGTTTTTTTATGCGCGGATCGACCAACGATCAGGCATGTCGATTCAGTTCTTCAGTGCTTCACCAAATTGCACGACTGTGTTTCCTCGTCAAAGTGCAACTCGATCGAGCCGTTGGCCAATTGACCCATCACGACCTCGATCCGTCGGTCGATGGCGGAATGATCGGTTCCATCGCGGGTAACGAATTCTTCGACGATGGCCCGCAGCGCCGCGGGCGATAACGCCGTGTGTGGGATCAGCATTCAGTCGCCCTGTAAGTGGCATTTGTGTCCCCGATCGGCGTGCGGGCTCGTTTTATCTCGCTCGTTTCATCGGGCTGGTTGTATTCGGACACCCTACCGCAAATGACTCCGTAGTCACCAGGGGAATCGGAACCGAGGCGATGAGTACGCGCGGACACTCATCCGAGATTTCGGTCGGACTGCTCGCGACTTGTCGCACGCTACCTACTGTGTCGGTGAGGCCACGTCATGCAGCGTGGCACCTTTTTCGGCACTCATAACCAGGATGGCGAACCGGTTGGCACCACGAGCTTCCACGGCACTGATGCTCGTGTAATCGAATCGTCCGCGAGCATCGGTGTAGCCGTCTTTATAAAACTTGACGCTGCCGTCGGGATATCGAGCGTAAATTTTGACGTAGGCCGTGCTGACGGGCCGATGAGTTTTTGCGTCGGTGGTCTGCAACTGTCCATAACTTTCCGAGACGTAGGTGGTGATTTCACCGCCGTAGTACAACGCGGTCGATCGCGAGGCACCCGCGACGACTTCGACCAACAGGGTTTGTCGTCGCAAGTCGGCATCGAGTTGGAACTTGCCAACGCCGGTGGCGTCATCAAATTGGATCGTGTCGCTGCGCATCGGTTTGACCATCGCCATGCGTTGCAGGTCCTCGCGAACAAACGGCGCTTTGCTAAACAACAGTTCCAAGTCGACGCCGTACAGATTCAGCGTGACCTGTTTGGCGCGACGATGGTCGATTCGCAATGAATCCCCTTCGACTGTCACGATGACTTCGGGTTGTTGATCGGTCGCGATGGCTTGTCTCCGCTCGCGATCCATGACAGCTAAGTCGCCTGAGCCTTCGGCGATCGGCTTGCCGCCGTCTTTGGGTTCGACCGAAACAAGTTGCTCGGTCTGCATCAGTGATTTTCGTTGTTGCAACTGCTGCGTTAGCGAGGCGAACCGATTTTTCCAACGGGGAATCAGCAGATCGACGTATTGTCCGGCGATCCGCTCGGCTTCGTCGTACGCTTCATTGTGCATCGCCAGATAGGCTCGCACATAGTCGTACTGCAATTGGGTTGTCACCGATTCACGATCAATGTTGCTGAATGTTTCGATCGCTTCCTGGATTCGATTTTGCAGCAGCAGATAATAAGTCAGCACCAGTCGTTCATCGGGCGGTGTTTCCTGGCTGAATCCGATCATTTGCACAAAGTTGCGGTATTGTGCCAGAAAGGTTGAATTGAGGATTTCGTTTTCGTCACCCAAACGATGGATTCGTGCCCGGATCAACGGCGCGTACTCCAACAATTCGTAAGTCCGTCGCTCGATCGGATCGACGGTCAATAACGGACTGTTCAGGACCGGTCCGACGCGTTGAACTAATCCCGATCGCAGGGCCAGGTACTGTTGCATCGCCGATTCATCGCGGTGATGCAAAGAATAGGCCCACAGATCGTTAATCGGCAAATTTGCATCGTCCAAGACACCGATGACCGCTTGGTAGACATTTTGGTCCTGCATGCGATGGGCGACCAACATCCAATCCAGATCGCGCAAATTCGCTTCGGCCAAAAAGTCTTTGATCTGCTGCGGCGTGCCCGAGCGAGCCATTTTTTCCCAGGTGATCCGATCGTCTTCGGTTTCTTCGTCGACAACGGTAAACGTTTTTTCGCTGCCGCGAGCGAGAAGTTTTTGATCGCTGGCGACCGTCGCGGGATAATGTTTGAATTCGCCAGGCATGGGAAAATAGAACTGATACTCAATCGCTTGGACCGCAAAGGGTTCTAAAGTCACACTTCGGCTGTCCGTGGTTTGGCTACCGCCCAGCGGCAGACTGCCGGCGGGGATTTGCCAAAAGATGTCCACGATCTTTCGCTCGGACGTCGGGTTGGAGACGACGGTTTGTCCGCGGTAGGCGATCCCGGTTAAGAACTCTTTGGGTTCCTCCGGTGCATCCTGGTTGCTCGTCCGCTGATGCACCGGAGCGAAACGTTGGCCGACCAGAATGCTGCTTTCACCGTCAGCGGCTTGCAATTCGTTTAAACGTTTGGTGACGACGGCGACGGCATGTTCGGGTGCGTATGGCGTGCTGTTGTCCTCTGGCAAGCCAATGTCGCCTGATTTCAATGGCAACCCACACATCGCGAGTGCCGTCAAAACGCTGTGTCGGTTGTCGACCGGTCGCAGCAGATGCGTGGACAACGCGAAATGTCGTCGCGGGGATTGTCCCTCGTCGTTGCCATTCCGATCGTTACCGATCCGATCATGGTTCGCCAAATCGGCCCAAAACGGATTGACCGGTATCAACGTCGACGGTGCGGGTCCGCCCACAATACGGACTTGGTCCCAATTCGATTCGGCCCACTGCTTGGTGGTATCGAGTTCTTGATAGAAACCATAAGCGCCGCCTCCAAAACCACCCCCCATTCCGCCAGCACCAGACATCCTGCCGCGGAACAGATCGTCGCCCGATTGCTCGTCGCGTTCAGCCAGCAGTTTCTCATTTTCCTCGTAAAGTCGTTTTGCCTTCTGGTTGCGATCACTTTCTGACCGCCGACCCAACTGTAGTCGACGTCGAGATAACTCCTGCCAGTTCTCGCCTGCGACGTCGCTGTCGAGCTTCTTTCCACTGACAGCGGACGGCATTTGCAGTCCGAACATCATGTCCATCGCGTCATCGCCGTCGCTATCGCCAAAGTTCAGCCCGCCCGTGGCCAGCGCGGACTCGATTTGCTGACGCACCATCTGATGGTTTTCGTCTTGTTTGGCGACGATCTCTGTCAACTCGCGACGAATCGATTCGCGAACATCGGGCACGGCAATGGCCAACAACGCGCGTTCGGCTGCATTGAGCTGGTTGTACTGCCACAGTCGTGTGTATTGCGATAAGTCGCTTTCCAGCAACCAATGATCCAAAAACTGTTTCTCTTTCTTGTTCTCCAGATACGGACGAACGACGTCGGCAAAGAACGTCGGGTCGTGTGACCAGAGAAAGAGGTGTAACTCGTGACCTGCCAATCGCGAATAGGCGTCCAGCTTGTCGTCTTGTTCCATCTCGTGCCACGACGCCAGTTCGTCAAAATCGTTTAATCGAGGGTCGTTGACAAGCGTCTTGTACAACTTCATCAACGCACCGACATTGCCGTACACTTGGATCTGAGCCGATCCGAGACTCGATAGATCCAAGGGGTCGTCTTTGGAGACGATCGCAACCGCCCGCTCAAACGAAAGGGGCTTGTGTGCATTGAGCGCTTGTGCCAGACGCAGGTCAACCGATTCAGCCGGTTCCAATTCGGCAGCCATGGTTCGTTGCAAAAGCGTCGCGGGATCGCTGATGACGATCTGTAACAGCGGCATGCCGTCGATCAAATCCGACGCGATGGTGACGACGCCGTTCTTGTCGGGGATCAGATTGCTGAGCAAGACACCCGGATCGGCCAAGAAATCAAAATCCGACGATTCGACCTGTGCCTGTCGCTCAGAGTCCTTGGCGGCGCTCTCGCTGGGTGCCGCTGATGCCGCTGCTCTTGACGGCGGGGGAGCGTCGCCAGCGCGAGCCGATTGTGTGGTGTTGGTGGTTTTTTCCGTTTCCCAAGGATTCAAAATCACACTTGGTTGCGGCAGCATCACGCCGGGGTATTTATTGGCGTAACGGCGACGCAAGACGTACTGATACTCGTCGCCCAAACGCAGGTCACTGACGTAACCAGATCGTGGTATCGAAACGCTTCGACCAAACAGTCGCGGCGTTGGCAATCGCAGCTGGGTGATGGGATCGGTGGAATCCAAATAGCGCGACGCATAGATGTGAACACGGGCAAACCGGGCATCACCCGACAATTTCACCTTGAGGCCTTTGTCATTGCGATCGATCGAGGCGATACCCAGCGGTTTGCTCGGCGAGATCGATCGATGTCGCACCTTGCCCGCGACCACCAGTGAGTGAACGGGTCCGTCGACCACGACAATTTGCAATCGACTGCCATCGATGCGATCAACCAGATGGTAATCACCCGCTGCAAGCGGCTTGATATTCAGTAGTCCGGCGTCAATCGATAACGAATCCGTCTGATCGGCGTGGTAGTTGCCGCCGCGGATTTCTAACAATCGATATCGCTGTTCTGGCTGGTCGATCGATTGTGCTAAGGGCAAACGGATCGGACGAGCGGTCGTGGTGTGCAACTCGCTGGGCCAAATGACGCGATCCAAACGCAAGTCCCGCTCGTGGTGCATGCCCGAGGGGATCGAGTAATGGATCTTGGTAACGCCCGGTAGGCTGCCCAGTCGGACGTAGCCGTCATCATCACTCTGCAGAGTTTGTTCAACGTTCGCGTTGCGAGCTTGGGTTTGCAGCGAAACGGCGACGGTCGCGCCGGCGATGGGTTCACCGGTTCGACCTCGGACGGCGATCACAAAGTCATCGTTATCACGGGTCAAGAACAGATCGTGCGTGTGGTTGGTTCGGCGGATCCCGGCGATATCCCAACTGCGGCTGGTTTGCAACGATCCAAGCCGCCCATCGGCAAGTCCGTCGATTTTGCCCGACAAGGTCACGCTCAGATTGGCAAGACGCGCCGGCACGCGAAAAGGGACAACGAGTTCCAAGTTCTGATCGAGCTCGAGTTTTTCTAGTTGCACCGTGGTCGACAAATTTTCCAGATCGGTGGCATGGATCAACACGGAAACGTCCTGGAGCGTCGCGGGATCGATGATCTGATTGCCCATCGTGACGCGCGGCCGAATCAACACTTTGCCATTGCCGCCGCTTTGCAAGACAGTGCGGTCAATGTGCATCCCGGCGCTCAGATTGTATCGCTCGCGTAGATGCCTAAAGTCGATGCTCTGGGCGACCTGTCCGTCAGAGATGATGGCCCTGCGAGAGACTTCGTTGGCGACCGGTGGCAACACGATCCGTCCGTCTTCATCTGCCACCAACTCGTGTGAGCCGACCAGCATGGTGGCACCCGGCACGGGCTCGCGGTCTTCGTTGACGATCGTAAAGAGCATCCCATCGGCGACGGTCGAAGCGACATGGTGGATCTCGCCACGTCGAATCATTGCTCTGGCACGAACACCTTTGCCGACGAGGTCAACGATCCAGACACCACGATTGCCGACCTGATCCAGCGCAATCGTCTCACGGTGACGCTCGACAGCCGGTTGGTTGTACGAGTATTTTTGCTCGTGCGTCGCGACCAAGCCGTCCAGATCGATGTCGGTATTGACGGGCTTTTTGTTGGATCGATAGTACGAAAGCGAATTGATTTCGTAGATACGGACGACCAATTCGTCGATGTTTTTGACGTCGACGATCAATTGGGACGGGTCGTCGGCATCAAAGAAAATTTTGTTTTGGGGCGCCAGGCGCAGTTCGATCGAGTCGCGAATCGCTTGGCGCTCTGACGCGGATAGCATTCTGTACCACTGCTGTTCGTCGCCGATCCCGGCCATCAACTTAGTTTCGGCAAAGACGCGACGTAGGTATTCCGGTCGCAGGTACTGTTCCAGCGCAGTCGTGTCGTTGGCGTCTTGTAGAAAGTGTTCCAAATAAGTGCGGACCAAAGACTGTTCGTCACCGATGGGCGACAGCAACGCCATGTCCATGAAGTTTTCGCCCAGGTTGGCCTTCTGGATGGGTCGTCTCGCCCATTCGATGTGAATGATCGGGCTATTGCGCGGCAACTGCAGGTACCGCATAAAAAGATCGCGATCGTAGATTCCCGCAGCCAAATTGGATTCCAGCAGTCGGTAAGACGCACTGGCTTTTAACGAGTTGTAGCTTTGCGGAAGCGTCCGGACGTAGGCTTCGATTCGTTGCAAATAGGATCGGCGAACTTCGGGCTGCTGGCTGGGGTCGCTGTCACCGTCAGGCCGCATGCGACGCAACTTTGCCGATACAAACGTGTTGTCGTCGGCGACTTGGGGCACTTGTGCCGCGACGCGATCAAGTTCAGCCAGGGTCAGATAGTTGTGGGCAGCCAGATCGCCGAATCGCTTGTTTTTCTCGTTGCGACTTTTCAGCTCTTTGATCACCAATTCATCCAGCCGCTCAATGTAGGGCCCGTCGACTCGTTTCAGAAACTCGTACAAATTGATCGAAACGCCGGCCGTTTTACCGGTGCGAAACAGTTCGGCCAAAAAAGCCATGCCGACCGGTTTTAGAGCGTCGTTTCGCTGCAACGCTTCTTTGACTAAACGATCGACGTCCAGTTGATCGACGTTCAGTGTGCTGGGGAAGCGACGTTCGCCCTTGACCACCGGCTGTGCGTGGTTCAGCTGGACGCCGAGTCGTTTGACCAGATAATCAATCGTCCGCTGGGGCGACTGGTTGTAGGTCAGCAACCGCTGGCGATCGAGCATGCCTTGGATGACCGGCGTCTCGCGACCGTTGTGCTCGGCCAGCCAGTCCTTGATGATCGCTTCCGATCGCTCGACTTGTCCAACGGTCTGAAAATGCAGACAGTGGTAAAAGTAGTAGTCTTCGCTGCCCGGAATCAGCTCAGAGAGCATCGTTTCGCGATCCTCTGACAGGGCATATTTTTCCATTAACCCAATTGGTTCAGCCATTAAGTTCCAAGTACACAAAGACGAGAAGAAGAGGGCGGCAAGAACGAGTCGAGCGAAAGCGATCATGACGGGCCGGTGCAGTGAGAGAGAAGTATTCGATTGGCGGGTCGCCGGGGAAATGGCGATACAGAACCAACGAACTGAAAGGAGATTTCTTAGGCAAACGACGACCAAAACTGCCGATTCACTGGCGGATCATCGAATGATCGAAGACTTGATTATCACTCAGTCGTGGAGCGCAGGGTGCGGAAAAAACGACGTTTTCGTGCCTTTCGCGTCCTCGTGGTGGTCGACAATGTCCGGTATTGCCGATTGACCACCCGCGATGGCAGACCACTAAGTCTCGCTTTGGGACTCCAAGACATCCAGCAAAGCATCGATCGATTCACGATCGTGGGCGGCCGATAGCGAAATCCGCAGCCGTGCCGTGCCCGGCGGGACAGTTGGCGGGCGAATCGCTGGAACAAAGAACCCCTGATCGCAAAGCATCGCGGAACGCCGCATCGTTTCGGCGTCGTCACCGATCACCAGCGGAATGATCGGAACGTCTCGCTCAATCGCGTCAGCGGGAATCGCCAGTCGCTCGCGAACCAGACGTGACATCGCAGCGACGTGTTGGCGACCAGTCGGGTCGTTACCAATCGTATCCAATGCGTTGATCGCTGCTTGCACCGCCGTGGGTGCCAATGACGTGCTGTAAATCAACGACCGGCAGCGGTTGATCAGGTAGTCGATGACGACTTGTGGCCCGGCGACAAAACCACCTTGACTGCCGATGGCTTTGCTGAGTGTACCGATCCGAACGGCCACTCGTTCCTTGACATCCATGGCTTCGCAAAGCCCCGATCCTCTCTGACCGAGCAGACCTGTCGCGTGGGCTTCATCGACCATCAAATGTGCATCGTATTGTTCGGCCACGTCACACAGTTCGCAAAGCGGCGCGACGTGCCCATCCATGCTGAAAACACCATCGGTGACAATCCAAATATGGGCAAATTGTTTGTGCCGATCATGCAAGATCCGCGCGACGGCGGTAACATCGCGATGGGGATAAACGACACACTCCGCGCGGCTCAACCGACAACCGTCAATCAATGAAGCGTGGTTGAGTTGATCGCTCAGAATCAAGTCGCCCGCGCCGGCCAAGGTGGCAACGGTTCCACTGCATGCGGCGAATCCGCTGGGAAACAGCACCGCCGATTCGGTTGATTCAAACGACGCGATCTTGTCGGCTAATTCCTGATGCAACGTTGTCCAACCACACACCAATGCACTGGCCATGCTGCCGGTAGCACAGTGATTGTCAGCTCCGCCGGTTGATGCAGTTCGCTGTGCCGCCAGACCGAGATAATCGTTGCTGCCAAAGTTGATTAACTCGCGACCATCGGGCAGGATGATACGCATCGCATTGGCATCGGCGGTGCGCGGAACGAGTTGCCGCAATCGGTCGCTGCGACGCAGTTGATCAAGTTGTTCTTGGAAATGTTCGAACGTCATGGGATGAAACATCAACCCGGCGGCCAAGTCATTTTTCGCCCGCCCAGCAGGTGAAAATGCAAGTGCGGGACCTCCTGGCCTCCATCGTCACCACTGTTGCAGACCAATCGATAACCGCTACTAAGATTCTCGTCGGCCGCGATCTTGTGAGCCGCCATAATGCAACGACCCACGATCTGCTCATCTGAGTCGGTCAAATCCGCCAGTGAGGCAATCTCTTTCTTTGGAATCACCAAGATGTGCGTCGGGGCTTGGGGAGCAATGTCGCGAAAGGCCAGGCAGAGATCGTCTTCGTACACGATGGCAGCTGGAATCTCACGGTCGATAATTTTTTTGAAAATGGTTGACATGGTGGCACCTGTGATCGGGGACGAATGTAATTGTATGCTCTGGGTTAACCCATCGGCAGGGGAACCGACGTGAACATGGTTGGTCGAAATGTTGTCGCTGCGCTTATGAATACGAAAGAACAGAAAAAGATCAGCAAATTCCTGAGTCTTGTCTTGCGCCATCGTCCGGAAAAAATCGGCATCGCATTGGACGATGCGGGATGGGTGGATGTCGATGTGCTGCTAACGGCGATCAATCAGCACAGCCGAGCGTTGACGCTTGATCAGTTGGAATGCGTCGTTCGCGAGAATGACAAACAGCGATTCATCTTCAGTGACGACCAACAACGGATCCGGGCCAATCAAGGTCATTCGGTTCCCGTCGATTTGGATCACGAGTCCGCGGTACCACCGGACGTTTTGTTGCACGGAACGCCCGAACGATTTGTGGCGGCGATCGCAAAACAGGGCTTAGAAAAGATGCAACGGCATCATGTTCATTTGCATGCAGACAGCGCGGTGGCCAACGCGGTCGGTGCGCGTCGTGGCAAAGCGGTTCTGTTGCGGATTCGCAGCGGCGAGATGCACCGCGCCGGGCATCGTTTTTGGGTCACGCCCAATCAGGTCTGGCTGGTCGATCACGTACCCGCGGAGTTCATTGACTTTCCGCAATAGATTTTGTCGCAATAGATTTTAGCGCAACAAATTTTATCTTCGTCGATCGGCGCCACCGACAACCCTCGACGGATCGTAACGAGCTCACTGTTGGTTTGCACGAAGCTGCCCGATCAAAAACTTGGCGGTCTCGTCGGCGATGACGTGATAGCCAGCCAAGTTGGGATGCTGATCGTTGTGCCATCCAGGCACGTCGCGCAGATGAGCGTCCAGTTGATTGTCCATCACGACAACGTCACCGCCATGTCGAGCCGATTGGACAAGCGACCGGAGATTTTCAGGTATCCGTTCCCATTTGACTCGACGGTAACTGAGCATTTTGGGGCCGTGCTGCAATTCCTGTGAGTAGCGTTTGTGAATATCGACCAGCGGCAAATTTTCCTGGTCGGCGACTTGGTGAATCAGGCTGTTGATGACCGTGTCGCGCTGTGGCCCCATGAACGGAATGATGGTCATCAAGACAATTTTTGCGTCGGGATGGTCCTTTCGCAGGCGGCCGATCAGAAGGTGGTAGTCGTCAGGAAAATTCGTTTCAAAATCATTGCGTTTAGCGCTGTCGTTGATGCCGTAACGAATAAAGACGTAATCAAGCCCCGGCAAACTAGCGATTTGGCGATCGTATCGGTCACCTGATAACAATCGATCAAGGAAGTCGCCGTTGACACCTTTGTTGATCACATTGGCAGCCGGCAGATCATTTTCACCCGCCAAGAGCTCCTTGATGACGTCTTCGAGATGTGGTCCATCGGGATCGGTCATACGACAGAAACTGCCGATACAGGTGCTGTCGCCCATCAGCAGAATTTGTAACTTGCCATCGACTTCTGCCCGCGCCGCCTCGGTCAAAACACACAGTGCGACCAGCATCACCGGCACACGCACAGCAACACATTGGAACCATTGCATCACGGGCAACCTGATGGAGGAATTCAAAGAGGATTGGTTTAGGAATCTTTGCCTGCCCGCCAGCGGAGGAAAGCGTCGAAAAAACCCTGCAGTTCGCTACCATCCAAAACGCTGTTGAAATTGCCGACGTAATGTCCGGTTCGCGCATCTTTGACACGCTGATCGGGATGCAAAAAATAGTTGCGAATCTGGCTGCCAAATCCGGTCCGCGCTTGGGTGCCGTATTTGGCCGCTACTTCGGCTTCGCGTTTTTCTTCTTCCAGACGAGCCATTTTTGCACGGAGCATTTTCCACGCGGTGGCTTTGTTTTGGTGTTGGCTCCGTTCGCTTTGACATTGAACAACTGTGTTGGTTGGCCCGTGCGTCAATCGAATGGCACTGTCGGTTTTATTAACGTGTTGCCCACCGGCACCACTGGCGCGATAGGTATCGATGCGAACATCTTTGTCTTCGATTTCGATTTCGATGGAATCGTCGATTTCGGGTGAGACACTGACAGCTGCAAAACTGGTCTGACGTTTGCCTTCGCTGTTGAACGGACTGATCCGAACCAAGCGATGAATGCCTTCTTCGCCCTTGAGGTACCCGTAGGCCATCGGGCCGCGGATCGCGATCGAGGCGTTGTTGATACCGGCTTCTTCGTTTTCCTGGCGGTCGAGTAATTGAATTTTGTAATCTCGACTCACAGCCCAGGCTGAATACATCCGCAGCATCATGTCGGCCCAGTCATTGGCATCGGTACCGCCATCGCGCGCATTGATCGACACGATCGCGCCGGCCATGTCGTTGGGGCCATTGAGCAGAGCTTTCAGCTCGAGGTCGTCCAGGATCGCTTCGAGCCGGTCGAGTTCCGAAACCACCTCCCCGGCGATCGATTCGTCTTCATCGGCCATCTCGAACAGGGCACTCAAGTCGTCGACCGAACTGGACAATTCGTCCATCGGCCCGACAATGGCCTTGAGGCTTTTCAGTTCGCTGACGACCGCTTGGGCGGCATCGCTGTCATCCCAAAAATCGGGAGCCGCCATGCGAGATTCGATCGTTTTGATCTGTTCACGCTTACCGACGTGGTCAAAGAGAGTCTCCGAGTTGTTTCAGTCGCTGATTGATCTTTTCGCTGCGTTGAACCAATTCTGCGTCCATGGCGTCCTGAACTCCGGTAAAACGATTTGGGCGTATGATGTAAGTTGGTGAGCCGACGGGCCGCCAGTGACTCCGATATAGCGGTGACTCCGACTTAGCAGTCGGCCTGCGGCACGAGGTCAATTCAATGGCAAATAGGAAATATACATGGCACGGGTGGTTCTAGCGATGAGTGGGGGCGTCGATTCCAGCGTCGCTGCGCACTTGCTGATCGATGCCGGCCACGACGTGATCGGCGTATTTATGCGTCACGGCGAGGAATCGAGCCAAGCGTGCAAGGTCCAGGACGCCTCGGTATTGCCGGTCCTGGGTGGGTTGAGCTCGGGACGGGCGGATCACAAACAAGGGTGCTGCACCGCCTCGGATGCCGCCGATGCCCGTCGTGTGGCATCGAAAATGAACATTCCTTTTTATGCGCTGGATCTACAACAAGATTTCAAACGAATCGTCGATTATTTCGTCGATGATTATTTGAACGGGCGCACACCCAACCCGTGTGTGAAATGCAATCACTGGATCAAGTTCGGTCGGCTCTTTGATTACGCCGATGGCGTCGATGCCGACTTTGTCGCCACGGGTCACTACGCCCGAATGGAATCCGGGCAGCTACATCGCGGTCGCGATAGCAACAAAGACCAGTCCTATGCGTTGTTCGGGATTCGACCGGACCGATTGGGGCGGATGATGTTGCCGGTCGGCGGATTCGAAAAGCCAAAGATCCGCCAGATCGCCGAAGGCTTGGGATTGGGCGTGGCCGGAAAAAGGGACAGTCAAGAGATTTGTTTCGTCACGCAAGGTCACCACAGCGATTTTGTCAAAGGTCGACGACCGGAGATGGTCGGCGCGACCGCTGGGGACATCGTGACGACCGAAGGCAAGGTCGTGGGACAACACAGCGGCTACGAGGCGTTCACGGTCGGTCAACGAAAGGGCCTCGGCGTCGCGATGGGTTCACCCTACTTTGTGGTCCGCATCGAACCGGAGACCTCCAATGTGGTGATCGGTCCCCAAGCGGCGCTGGCCCGCGACGGACTGCGGGCGGACGACGCCAATTGGTTGATGGATCCGGCAGATTTGCCGTCGCAAGTCAGCGTCCAGTTTCGTTACAACGGGTCCCCCAAACCGGCCCAGGTGACGATCGACGGCGACGATGACTCGCGGTTCGAGGTCGTATTTGATGATCCGCAACTGGCCGTCGCACCCGGCCAAGCCGCGGTCGTGTACGACGATACGCGGGTGCTCGGCGGGGGTTGGATTTTGTAATTCGACCCAGCAAGTTCGCGGCAACTGACCGTATGACGCGGCCGACGGCGACCGCGGCGAGACTGCAGTCGGAGGGGGCAATTCGCCCCCGACGCCGTTGACGTGGGCCGCGACGGACGGGAATGCTGGCAAGATGACCGTTTTGACTCAGCGTGTCGAAAAGCAGTCTCTGGGGACCAATATCGACGGCATCCAGGTCGAATTGCTAGGATGCCGACCTTCGTTATTCATTTATGAGCAGTAAATTCATGGGTCTTCATGACCGAGACTATGGTCGCGAATACGGGGAAGAAACTCCGTGGGAGCGGCATCAACGTTCTCAGAATCAAAAACCCAAAAGTGCCGCGATCATTTTGCTGGTGATCACCGGTGCGGTGTTCTTGATCGATATGTTGTTTCTCAAACGTGTGATGGTGATGACCGAGATGGGCGAGCAAGCCGTCACGGTTAGTCGCTTGGCTGAGTGGTTCGCCACCCGTCGCGACACGCTCATTCAGCCGTGGACGTGGTTCCAATTTTTGACGTATGGGTTCGTACACGACCATCGCGGCATCAATCACCTGCTGTTCAACATGATCGGCCTGTTCTTCTTTGGCCGCGCGGTGGAGCAGCGATTGGGATTCAATGAATTCCTGCGTTTCTATTTGGTATCCACGGTCGTTGGCGGGATTGTTGGCAGTGCCACGTTTTGGGTGACCGGTTCGGTGCAAGGCAGCGTGATCGGTGCCAGCGGCGCAGTGATTGCCACGACGGTATTATTCGCGTGTTACTATCCGACCAGCGAAATCTTGTTGATGTTCGTTCTGCCCGTCAAAGCGTGGGTGGTGGCGGTCTTTTTTGTCGTCAGTGACCTGGCCGGCGCCTTGGGAATTTTTGGCGGTGTCAGCGGCGGCAACACCGCATTTACCGTTCACCTGAGCGGCGCGTTTTTTGCATTGCTGTATTACTTCCGCCATTGGAATCTGCGCTGGCTGGATTTTCGCAAACTGTCGTCGGCCAAAGAATCTTTTCAGCAGCGTTCACGTCGCATGAAACTGAAAATACACGATCCGGATCAGAAGATCGAAAACGAAGCGGCCGAAGCCGACCGCATCTTGGCCAAGATCCACCAACAGGGCGAAGAGAGTTTGACATCGTCGGAGCGGAAGACCTTGGAACGATACAGTCGGCGGCAACGCGAAAAACGAACTCAATAATCTGCTCGTAAGGCAAATACCTTTAAATACATGTTTGTAACCAACAATCGCCTCCAGGCGTCGGTGGGCAGCACCATCTTGCGTTGCACCTCTTGGGTGGCTTCCGTCTTGTTAATCGCCACGATTGCTGTTGCCTCAGATAACCAAGACGAGGGCCCGAAACCCTTGCCGGTGGGCGAAAAGGCAATCAATTTTGATCTGCCACAGGTCGGCGAAGACACTTACGTCGAACTGCAACGAGAATATGGCAAGGGTCCCGTCGTCGTGATCGTCTTGCGTGGATACCCGGGGTATCAATGTCCATTATGTAATCGACAAGTCGGTGCACTGATCAATCGCGCCAAAGCACTCAAGGCCAAGACCCACAAAGTCATTTTGGTCTATCCCGGCGAAGCATCGGAATTGGAACGTCACGCCGAGCAATTCATGGGTTCGCGAAGTGTGCCCGAGCCGTTGGTGCTGGTTCGCGATCCAGGTATGAAGATGGTGACCGCCTGGGGATTGCGTTGGAATGCGCCTCACGAAACCGCTTACCCGGCAACGTACGTCATTCGATCCAATGGTCGCGTGGCTTGGCGCAAGATCAGTGATTCGCACGCCGGCCGCACGACCGTCGAAGAAATTCTCAGAGAAATAAAAAAACTCTAGGTGTCCGATCACACTGCCAGTCGATTGGCCCATGCACGGCCGAAACGGGAACTCGCATTGGAATTTTGTATTCGTATGGGTGATATCGACGACCCGATGGATGATTCGATCCGAGTTCGGATCAGTTCTATTCTGTCTGCAAATGTGATGTTGGTTGGCCGATGATCGCGGTTATCTCTTTGTTGGTCACCCTGTCGCTCTCGTTGCTCGTGACGCGAATTGGCTCGGTCGCGTTGACGCTGAGCGGAATGTCACGCGAAGTCGCACGTTTTCAAGCTCGTTCGGCGTATTCGGGCTGTGGGTACACAACGCGCGAAGCCGAGCAGGCTTTGGCTCATCCGGTTCGACGACAGATCATCATGTCGCTGATGCTGATGGGGCATCTGGGTGTCGCCACCGTCGCCGGTACGATTGTGGTGTCCGTGATGGTGACGTCGCAGGACCAGAACTGGTCCCAGATCATCGCGATTTTGTGTGGCGGGTTGGTGATGTTGATGTTCGTTGCCCAGAGCAAATGGATCGAAGACCAGATGAATGTCGTGATCCAGTGGGCACTCAAACGATGGACGCGATTGGATACGCGGGACTATGTTTCGCTACTGCAGTTGACGACCGATTATGCGGTGACCGAGCTGAACGTCAGCCCGAATGACTGGTTGGCCAGCAAGACCCTGATCGATTTGCGACTGCCGGCCGAAGGCGTATTGGTGCTGGGAATCAAACGCCGCGACGGGGTTTACGTCGGAGCACCACGCGCGGATACGGAGATCCGGGCGTTTGACTCGGTTGTCTTGTACGGACCGATTGGCCGCATCAAAGAGCTGGATGAACGCCGCGCGGGTCGGACGGGTGACGTCGCCCACCTGTCGGCTCAGGCCGAACACCACGAAACTCAGCAGACCCAAGCGACCGAAAAACAGGCGGCAGGAAAACAGGCGGCAGGAAAACAGGCGGCGGGCAAACAGGCAGCGAGTAAACAGGCGGCGGGTAAAACGAATTGATCACACAGCCCTCATCAACGCGGTGGGGCGAACGTAGCGGATCGCAACACCTGCAGAACAATCGATACAACCGTGGAGATCCTTTCGCGGCCCAGATTCCCTGTCCGTCCGGCCCAGGACGACATCCAGGGGCCTGAATTATGCCGGCGGGTAACTATGCTGTTGGTCACGTTCATTCCCCCCCGCTCCTCGTCTACTTAAGTATCGACCGTCATGCAGGTCCGTAAGGCCGTCATCACCGCAGCTGGCCCCGATCAACACCGTCTGCCGCTGCAACAATTGGTTTGTCGGCAAGGCGAAGACAAGACTGCGTTGCAGTTGATTGTCGATGAAACCATCGCTGCGGGCATCGAAGACATATGCGTGATCATTCGGCCCGGCGATCAAGAGGCCTATGAACAGGCCGCCGGTAGCCAACTGGGGAGCCTGCGGTTTGTCCAGCAACCCGAGCCGCTTGGATACGCCCACGCCATTTATCTGGCCAAAGATTTTGTCGCTGAGGATCCCTTTTTGCATTTGGTCGGCGATCATCTGTACCTGAGTAAGACTGACGCACCGTGTGCAAAACAACTGATTGATGTGGCCGACGAATTCGAGTGTTCGGTTTCGGCAGTTCAGTCGACTCGCGAAACCAAGCTCCCCTATTTTGGAATTGTCAGCGGAACTCATATCTCGCGCCACGACGGTGTCTACGAAGTGGACCGGGTGGTCGAAAAACCGACACCGACGTTTGCGGAACAAGAATTGGTGACACCCGGTTTGCGAGCTGGACATTACCTCGGATTCTTTGGGATGCACGTATTGACCAGCGAGATCATGTCAGCGATCGAAGACCTCTTGAAGACTGCAACTGGGGATCATAAACCGACGCTCTCGGATGCCATCGACATCCTGCGTTCGCGGCAGCGATATCTTGCTTACGAAGTTCAAGGCACGCGATACAACCTGGGAGTTCAATACGGGTTGTTGATCGCGCAATTGGCGATCGGTTTGTCTGGCCGACATCGAGATCTGATTTTGACAGAGATGGTCGATTTGTTGGCCAATCGTGCTGAGGTGGCATCGGGGCAATGAATCGTCTGATCGAAATCATCACTTCGGACGAGGATCAGATCCGTGATCAATCGCTCGAATCGGTCTGTCTCGGGGCTTCGTTGGACGATCTGCTGACGCACGTTGAAGCGTTAGACCAATTCAGGCGTCACGAGAGCAATCTGTATTTTCGTGTCCGAGCATTGTTTTTCTTGGCTGCGATCTACCGCTATCACTTGCCCGCGCGATTGGAACCGGCGCAAACCGGATTGATACCGTTTGATGGCTACGAACATCTCTTGTCGCGACGATTCGTCGAAGCCATCGATCGTTTCTTGGACGTTCAGCACGAGTCCGGTCCCACCTTTGGACTGGCCAGTGCGCTGGCGCAGGCATACCACGAATTGGGTTTCCAAACACTTGCCGATCAGGTCCGACGAAGTGTCCGGACCGTTCGCGGCAATCAATGGATGTTCCGTTTGGGCCATCCGGCCGATCATCCACTGCGGATCCGACGTGAGTTGCTGGTAATCGACCAGGCGACCGGGGCGATGCCAGTGTTGCGGGAGACGACCGCCGTGCGGATGGACTTTTCGCACAGTGCTTGGAGCGACATCTTCTTTTTGGGAATGGATTTTCCCGAAGGTGCCCGAGTATTGAATGTCTCGGTTGATTTAGGAGTTCGAGGCCGCGATGCCGAAACAAAGCCGCCAATCGAAACGTATCTGCGCGTGATCGATGAACCGGTGATTCGGTTGGCAAGTGTCGATTTGGGCGCGACCACGGTGATCGAGTCGATATCGGACATGTTCGATTTTGCCCGCGATTACTTGGGATTGCTCAAAGCTGCCGTGATCGCGGCCGGTCTGGTTCCACCCGGTCTGGAAGGCTGTCGGCAAACCATCGCCGAATTGCTGGAGCGGATTGTTGGACCGGGCAAGGGGTTGGAGCTGGTCAGCAAGATCAACGATATTCCAAAAGGTTCCCGACTGGCGGTGTCGACCAACTTGTTGGGGTCGTTGATATCGGTGTTGATGCGGGCGACCGGGCAGGTTGAATCGCTCAGCGGGCCCCTGACAGAAAACGACCGCCGCCTGGTTGCAGCGCGGGCGATCCTTGGTGAATGGCTGGGAGGCAGTGGCGGTGGTTGGCAAGATTCCGGAGGTGTGTGGCCGGGAATCAAGCTGATCTGTGGTGCAGTCGCACAACAGGGCGACCCGGAGTTTGGAGTCAGCCGTGGACGCTTAATGCCCGTTCACCACGTCTTTGGCGAGAACGAGGCATCCAGTCAGACGCGTCAAAAAATCCAGGACAGCCTCGTGCTGGTACATGGTGGGATGGCACAGAACGTCGGTCCGATTCTGGAGATGGTTACCGAACACTACTTATTGCGCAGCGAGCGCGAGTGGGCGGGACGTCAAGAAGCCATGCAGATTTTGGACGAAGTGGTCGAAGCGATCGGTCAAGGTGATGTCCGACGAATCGGTGACGTGACCACGCGAAATTTCGAAGGCCCGCTGCAAGCGATCATTCCTTGGGCGACCAACCGATTCACCGACCTGCTGATCGAAAAGTGCCGCGAGCGCTACCGCGAACAGTTTTGGGGGTTCTGGATGCTCGGCGGCATGGCCGGCGGGGGAATGGGATTCATATTCGATCCCCAGGTGAAACAGCAGGCACAACAGTGGTTGGCCGAGACGATGGTCGCGGTCAAACGCGAAATGCAAACGTCGTTGCCTTTTGCGATGGATCCGGTCGTCTACGATTTCAAAATCAACGATCACGGCACCCGTGCAGAGTTGCTGACCGGGCAGTCGGCTGTCTTGCCCGATCGTTACTACGCCTTGGTGTTGCCGGAGATACTGAGAACGCCACTTCGGGACCTGCCGACCGCAACGCGTAGCGAACTACAGCGGATCGGAGAACGTTGTCGTCATCCTGAACGGGGAACCGCCACAGCAGGTTTGCTGCTCGATAGCGTTTTGCCAAGCGAAGTGAGCGATGAGGCACGAGCGTCGTCGCTGCAACAGATTTTGTCAGACAATGGTTTTGACCGACAACAACACGAACAGATACGCACCGATTTGCGCAGTGGCCGAATCGGATTGTCACAAAACCGACTCTCGCAGAACACCACCATTCGCGATGTACGACCTGCTGACGTTGTCGATGTTCGTGGGGGTGTCGAATCAAAGTACTCCGATCTGGGCGAACAGGCGATTCGCGACGGCAAGATAGCGGTCGTGACCCTGGCCGCCGGTGTGGGTAGTCGCTGGACCGAAGGGGCCGGGGTCTGTAAAGCACTTCACCCGTTTAACAAGTTTGCGGGACGTCATCGGAGTTTTCTGGAAGTCCACTTGGCCAAGAATCGTGCGATCACCAAACAGTTTGACGGCTGCATTCCTCATGTGGTTACAACGAGTTACCTGACCGACGGACCGATCCGCGAGCAGTTGGCAAAACAGGATCATTACGGTTTCCAAGGTCCCCTGCACGTATCGACCGGTCGCAGTGTCGGGTTGCGAATGATCCCGACCGTTCGCGACTTGAGATTCTTGTGGGAAGAAACTGCTCAACAGGTCTTGGACGAACAACAACAGAAAGTTCGTGAGAGTGGTCGAGCGGCATTGATTCAATGGGCCCAATCCACAGGAGAAGGCAACGACTACGTCGACAACGTTGCCAATCAGTGCATGCATCCGGTGGGCCATTGGTACGAGGTACCCAATTTGTTGCGCAATGGGTTGCTGAACCAAATGCTGAACGAACAAAGTTCGCTGCAATACCTGTTGCTGCACAACATCGACACACTTGGGGCCAACGTGGATCCCGGTCTGTTGGGACGTCACATCGACGGACAATCGACGCTCAGTTTCGAAGTGATTGGCAGGCAACTCGATGACCGCGGTGGGGGACTGGCTTTGGTCAACGGGCGACCGCGATTAGTCGAAGGGCTGGCGATGCCCAACGAGCGAGCCGAGTTCGGTTTGACTTTTTACAACTCGATGACGACCTGGATCGAAATCGATGGCCTGCTGAGCGCTTTTGGGTTGTCGCGTACGGACTTGAGCGACACGGCGAAAGTCGATGCAGCGGTTCGCGATATGGCGTCGCGTTTGCCGACCTACATCACGCTCAAGGACGTCAAGAAACGTTGGGGTCATGCCCAAGAAGACGTCTATCCGGTCGCCCAGTTCGAAAAACTCTGGGGCGACATGTCGGCACTCCCGGAGATCGATTGCAGCTTCTTTGTCACTCCCATGCGGCGCGGACAACAACTGAAAGCCCAGGCGCAACTGGATCCGTGGAAGCGTGACGGATCAGCTTGCTACATCGATTCGCTGTGCGACTGGTCGGTGGGGTAGCAGGTTCTTGTGATAAACGTGAGAACTTCACAGGCCGGTTCTTGCGCCAGAATTTCTCCTGGCGATATTCTTTGCCGGGATTGGTCCTGGCTGACGGCTACTTAAACAGCCATCCACCAGTGGGACCTGGCTGCTACGACTCCAACTCTTTCATGCGTGCCTCCAATTGATCGATCCGTTGGGTCACCGTCTCGAGTCTCGCGATCAATGAGTCGACTTTGTTCTGAGATTCTTTCGGAGCCGCGGTGCTGACCGCGGTCCGCTTGGCAACTTTTGCTTCCAAGTATTGCTGTTCGTTGGGAGGATATAAAGTGTGCGCAAAGACTTGACCTCGACCGGGCGGAGTCACGGCGACCACTAGTCCTTTAGCAATCAGTTCATCGATGACTTCTTTGGTGACGTTTAAGTCGCTCATCGCATGCATTCGACCGGCCCGCGTGCGGATTTCGCCGGCGGTTTGAGGTCCGCGCAACAGCAATTCGGCCATCACCGCCACGCCGGCACTTTCGACGCCAAGCCACTGGTAAGCGGTATGCCGATACTTGGTTGCCCGACCACTGCCCTGCACTTCCAAAATTGCGTGCAGACCTCGCAGTTCGTCCAGAGCCAACAGCGCGTCTTCATCATCCAAGTCCAGCTTGGGGTCACGGTTGGATTTTTGGTTGCAGCCACTGATCAATGCCGCCAGCGTCAGCGGGTAGTTGTCGGGCGTCGTCTTGGCCTTTTCGATCAACACGCCTAAGACGCGTCGCGAGTTGACCGATAGCGGAACCGGTTGTGCAGGTGAATCACTGTCGGGTTCGTTCATGGGAGTTTATCCGCCTGATGCATGGAATACTTTGTTGTACTTGGGTACCACGAGGGTTCGGAGAACCTGATGACAAGGGACGCCAACACCGTCGTTGGAACCAGTTAAGATAGCGTTCATCCGATTTCTTTGCTCACCGACCACATGACAGGAATTCTCCCCATGCGTTCGTTTTTTCTTGGCTTGGCTCTGCTGATCGCGGTTACTGCAACCGCCAACGCGGACGAGCGACCCAATGTGGTGATGGCGTTTGCCGATGATTGGGGCCAATACGCCAGTGCGTATGCGAAATGGAAACCAGGCGGTATCAGCGATGCCGCCAAGACACCCCATTTTGATGCGGTCGCAGACCAGGGTGTCTTATTCACGCGCGCATTCGTCAGTGCCCCGTCGTGCACGCCCTGTCGCAGTTCGCTGTTGTCGGGTCAACATTTTTGGCGATGCGAGCGGGGAGCGATCTTGCAGGGAGCGATTTGGGATCTGTCGATCCCCAGCTATCCGCTGTTGTTGGAATCGGCCGGTTATCGAATCGGACATACCTACAAAGTCTGGTCGCCAGGGACACCGGCTGATGCACCACACGGTGGCGCGGAGCGGCGCTTCGCAAAAGCGGGCAGAAAGTTCAACCGATTTTCGCAGAACGCGTTGAATGGTCCTGACGTCGAATCGGCAAAACAAAAGTTGCTCGATGAGGTCCGCCAGAACGTGCGTTCTTTTTTAGATGCGGACAATGATTCGTCGATCGACGGCGACGAACCATTTTGTTACTGGTTTGGGCCGACCAACGTGCACCGAAAGTGGATCGCTGGCAGTGGCAAAAAGCTTTGGGGCATCGATCCGGATCAGCTCAAGGGCAAGTTGCCACCATTTTTGCCCGACGTTCATGTGGTACGCGAAGACTTCGCGGATTACTTGGGCGAGGTGGCTGCTTTTGATGCGGCCCTGGGCATCATTATCGAAGAACTCAAGCGGGTCGACGCGTATGACAACACCATGCTGGTGGTCAGTGGTGATCACGGTGTGCCCGGCGTCACGCGAGGAAAATGCAATCTGTATGACTTTGGCACCAAGGTCCCATTAGCAATTCGCTGGCCCGGTGGAGTGAAAAAGACCGGTCGCATTGTCGATGACTTTGTAACACTGCCCGATTTGGCGCCGACTTTTTTGCAGATTGCTGGGGTGGAGATCCCCGACACGATGACCGCGCGATCCTTGGTCCCGGTACTGCAAAGTGAAGCGTCCGGACAGGTGGATCCAACGCGTGATGCGGTATTCACTGGCCGCGAACGCCATGTTGCCCAGGCAAGAACCGGTAACAAACCGTATCCCCAACGCGCTATCCGCACCGATGAGTACCTGTACGTGATCAATTTTGAACCAGAGCGTTGGCCGATGGGAACGGGACCTGGTTACGGCGCTCCCGACGGCCCGATGCCCAGCTATGAACTTCTCCGCGAGAACACGTTTGTTGCATTCGGAGATTTGGATGCTAGCCCGACAAAAGCATGGGTGGCGACGCGGCGAGATGCTGACCCACAGTCATTTGAATACGCGTTCGGCCGGCTACCGGAATTTGAGCTGTACGACATTCAAAAAGATGAACACTGTATCAATAACTTGGCCGACGATCCGTCGATGTCCGATGTGCGTCAACGACTGCATGATCGTTTGATGGCCGAGCTAAAGAAAACGGGTGATCCCAGAGTATCCGACAACGTGGTCTTCGAATCGTCGCCATACACCGATGGTTACTCGCGCCCAAAGTAGTTACCGGTTCGAGCGTGATGGGTACGGCGACTTCCTCATGCCGGTCGGTCGAATTCCGGTCGTTCAAAGGCCCGTCGCGCTTGCTCGATCGGCTCCCAAGCGTGGCATGTGCGTACGTGGTCATTGACCATTCCCATCGCTTGCATAAGCGCGTAACAGGTTGTGGGCCCGACAAAACTCCAGCCGCGTTTCTTTAACGATTTGCTCAGCGCGGTCGATTCGTCAGTGATGGCGGGAATTTGGGACCGATTGCGAGCGACGCGGGGGCGGCTGGGTTCAAACTGCCAAAAAAACGCCGCCAGTGATCCGTGCTGATCGACGATTTCGATGGCTCGTTTGGCATTGTTAATCGTCGATTCGATTTTTCCACGATGGCGGATGATGCGGGCGTCTTGCAAAAGCGTTTCGACTTTCGCGGGTCGGTACCGCGCGACGGCATAGAAATCAAACTGGTCAAAGCAGCGGCGAAAGGACTCGCGTTTCTTCAGGACCGTCAGCCAGCTGAGCCCCGATTGGAAACCTTCTAAGCACATCTTTTCGAACAACCGCTGATCGTCGTCCACTGGAATCCCCCACTCTGTGTCGTGGTATTGCACGTACAGGGGATCGCTGCCGCACCACCAACAGCGACGCTTTCCGTCGTCACCGCAGAGCGTGCTGGGGGGAGGCTTGGGCACGTGGCCGACACGATCGTTGTGGGAACTAGCTTTGAATCCGGAATCGCAAATCGGTCACTGCGCTGTCGGGCAGATCGGTTTGGATCCGTTTCAAGATTGCCCGCTTCTGAAAGTTCAACTCCTGCAACGTCACCGAGTCGGCTGCGTAGACATGGAGGACGCCCTTTTTGACATTGCCCACCGTGATCGCCGATCGGAGCGTCTCGCCGACGGTGGTTCCAATCATTGCCAGGAAATCATCCCCAACGGCCAACTGAGCGTAACCGCGCCGCGACATCAACTGAGTCACCAAGCTGCTGATCTTTTGTACGCGAGGCTTGGAGGGCATGCGGCAATCGATTGCGAGAAGAAATTCGTCCAGTGAAGCTGCAGAGATCACCATGTTGGCCACTTTTGGTGAAGCGGCGATTTTAGACGGTGGGGACCGACCTCTCCAAGACCCGATTTTTGTTTTTCGGTGGCTCCTTTCGGCACGACGTGGTTGGGGTATTCTTGCGGTTCAATTCCAGGCGACGACCGAGTTTGCCGGAAAAGTAGGTCCGAATGAATCCATTTCGTTGAAAATCTTCGTTGGAAATTTTGGTTGGAAATCAATGTGAGCGAGACAAATCCACCGGTCCCCCCAGCATCGACCGTTCCCCCCGCTTCGACTCGTGCGACCAGCACCGCGTTGCGGCACCCCGTGATGGGCTGGCGCGAATGGATTTCGATGCCCGATCTGGGGTTACCGCATTTGAAAGCAAAAATCGATACGGGGGCTCGATCATCCAGTTTGCACGCGATTGATATCGAGACATTTCATCAAGCTGACGAGGAGTTTGTCCGATTCAGGGTGCACCCCATTCAGCGCAGCGAGTCACGAACGATTCAGTGTCAGGCCAAGGTCCACGATGTTCGTAGCGTGCGGAGCAGCACCGGCGAAGTCACAGATCGCTTCGTCATCTTGACACCGGTGCGGTGGAAACACCAAGTTTGGCCGGTGGAGCTCACGCTGGCTGACCGATCGCTGATGGGTTTTCGCATGTTGATCGGTCGTGAAGCGATTCGTGGGCGAATGCTGGTCGACCCAGGACGGTCGTATTTCGGTGGTCGCCGCAAACGAAAAAAACGCTAAGCAAAACTCTCGGCTACCAGACGGGCCGTTCTCTGTTCTTGATTCCCTTGTCCCCGATTTTATTTTTATCGAGTGACCGTTATGAAATTGGCCATTCTGTCTCGAAGTCGCAATTGCTACAGCACGCGGCGGCTAAAGGAAGCGGCTTTGTCGCGCGGGCACAAAGCCAAGGTATTGGACACATTACGGTTCTCGATTGATTTACGTAAAGGCGAGCCGGATCTCTATTTTCGCGCCAAGCAGTTGAGCCATTACGACGCCGTGATTCCTCGGATCGGTGCGTCGGTCACGTACTTTGGTACCGCGGTGGTCCGTCAGTTCGAACAGATGGATGTCTTTACGACCTGCTCGTCGGCCGGAATTTCGAATTCACGAGACAAACTGCGTTGTTTGCAAATCCTCAGCCGGCACCAAATTGGAATTCCGCAAACAACGTTTGTTCGCGAGCGGCGGGACGTGCTGGCGGCGATTGAGCGAGTCGGAGGCGTTCCGATCGTGATTAAACTGCTCGAAGGCACACAGGGTGTGGGAGTGATTTTGGCCGAAAGTGTTCAATCGGCCGAAGCGATCATTCAAACGTTGCAAAGCACGCGGCAGAATGTGTTGGTGCAAAAGTTTGTTGCCGAGAGTCGAGGTCGCGACATTCGCGCGTTTGTTGTCGGGGATCGGGTGGTCGCCGCTATGCGTCGCGTCGCGCAGGGCCAGGAGTTCCGTAGTAACGTCCACTTGGGCGGTCGCACCGAACGGGTGATTTTGGACGAAGTGTATTGTGAAACCGCCGTGCGGGCTGCCCAGATCATGGGATTGCGCGTCGCTGGCGTCGACCTGTTGGAATCCCATCAGGGACCTCAAGTGATGGAGGTCAATTCGTCACCGGGACTCGAAGGCATTGAATCGTGTACGCAGTTAGACATCGCCGGGGCGATTGTCGATTACGTGGCCGCGCAGGTCGACTTTCCAGAGATCGATTTGCGACAACGTTTGACTGTTAGTCGCGGTTATGGCGTGACGGAAATCCACATTCCCGAAGGCTCCGAGTACATCGGTCAGACAATTGATCAGTCGGGTTTGCCGGAGATGGACATCAACGTGTTGACGCTCTATCGCGGTACGACGGTAATCCCCAATCCACGACTTAAACGAACCTTGGAACCCGGCGATCGCTTGCTCTGTTTTGGCAAGTTGGAAGTGATGCGAGGAATGATTCCCGAGAGAACGCGGCGTAAACGACGTCCCAAAGTCAAAGTTCTCGATACCCACGTCCCAACACACGGGACCGTCGAGACAAAGGCTTGATCGATCACGAGTATCGACCAGGACATCCGCCGAACCTCAAGAAGATAATCGTGCGTTTTTCAGAGACTCGGGTTCCAGGGACTCGGGTTTCAGGGTTTCGGGGGTGATCGAATACAGTACGGCGTCACGAAACTCGTCGCCCATGACGAGCCGATTGATCAAAACGCCTTCGCGATTGGCGCCCAAACGCTCGGCTACCCGTTGGCTGCGGACGTTGTCGACGTCGACAACGATCTCGATTCGCATCAAGCCGAGCTGTTGGATACCGAATCGTGCTGCTAACTCTGCGGCTTCGGTAGCGTGACCGCGGCCGGTGGCCGACGTGCGGAGCCAATAACCCAGATTGGCCGCTTTGCGGTCGTGACGAATCTCATTGAGACCACAGGTGCCCAGAAACAATCCATCGTGGCCGCGTATCGCGAAAACGCACTCGGTTCGTTCCTCCCACATTTGCATTCGAGGTGTGATGAACTCCAGTGCTTCGTTCTGGCTATAGCCCGCGTGGCACCACGGCATCCACTCAGATAACTCGGGCAGCGACTCGTTGACCGCTACAGCTACGTCGGCCGCATCGCTGCTTTGGGATCGATGCAGCACGACTCTCTGTCCGGTAATCGTTTCGCTCAGCATGACATTGACCTGCTATCCCCGCGTATTGAATTCGTCCGGCTTAGATCACCTGACGAAAAAACCCGACGGTGGGTTCACCGTCGGGTTTGTCGTTGATCAGACCGCTACACGCGTCGATCGTATTGACGCGGTGTGCGGGAGTGGGGGGCCTTAAGCGGGTGTTGGGGCTTTGGCCGTCTTGACCGTATTGATGATCGAGCTGGCGACCATGTACGGATCCGCATTGGATGCGGGACGACGATCTTCCAACCAACCCTTCCAACCGCCTTCGACGGTTGCGATTGGGATCCGAATCGAAGCACCGCGGTCGGAAACACCGTAGCTGAACTTATCGATCTGCTGCGTTTCGTGCAGACCGGTCAGACGCTGATCGTTGTCGGCACCGTAGACGTCGATGTGTTCCTTGATGCGTGGCTCGAAAGCCTGACAAATTGCATCGTAGGTTTCTTTGCTGCCGCAAGTTCGCAACGTGGTGTTACTGAAGTTGGCGTGCATTCCGCTACCGTTCCAGTCACCCGGGACCGGCTTGCAGTGCCAGTTGATCGACATGCCGAACTTTTCAGCCACACGTTCCAGCAGGTACCGGGCGAGCCAGATTTGATCACCAGCGTCTTTGGCACCCTTGCTAAAGATTTGGAATTCCCACTGACCCATCATCACTTCGGCGTTGATGCCTTCGACGTTCAGGCCGCATTCCAAGCACAATTCCAAGTGCTCTTCGACGATCTCACGACCGACAGCTTTGCCGGCACCGACGCTGCAGTAGTAAGGACCTTGTGGGGCGGGAAAACCATCGCTTGGGAATCCGACGGGACGGTCGGTCTCAGGATCCCAGATCGTGTACTCTTGCTCGAAACCGAACCAGAAATCGTTGTCGTCGTCGGTGATCGTCGCGCGACCATTGGTGCGGTGAGGCGAACCATCGGGGTTCAGCACTTCGCACATGATCAAGAAACTGGTGCCCAGACGACCGGGATCGGGACATGCGAAAACGGGTTTCAGCAAGCAGTCGCTGCTGCCACCGGGCGCTTGCTCGGTGGAAGAACCATCGAAGCACCATACCGGTGCGTCTTCGATTCTGCCTGAGAAATTCGCAACCACTTTCGTCTTGCTTCGCAAACTCTGCGTTGGCTGATAACCATCCAGCCAAATGTATTCCAACTTGCATTTGGTCATAAAATCGATTCTCCCTAGTGAATCTTGTAATGAGTCGACCGTGTGATGCCGCCGTCACCAACACGGGACCGCATTTCGCATCAATGAAATTCCTACGAAGTTTTCCTTCTACCTACCAAACCTGGAGTTTCGACGTGCTAACGAGAGTCCGCCGCCGGTGAAACACGCATGATTTCCTTGCCACCAAAACGAAGGCTCCAAACCAACGCCTCGACTGCGTGAGCACTCCCATAAAATACCCGAAAAATTCTGGTGTGAAAGAGTCAGGCCCCACGTGGGGGCGATCGCTGCCATAGATGGCCATTACGGTTTGGCAGCCAAGCATCCCGCGAGGGCATGTAGCAATTGGGTAAACGATCCGGACTGCACACCACCCCCCGAGTTCTAAAGCAGCGCTTTAGCGTGAGACATTGGTTTTTGATGACCCGACGCGTCAGCGAGGGACCCACCGTACTCCGCTGTCCCTCGTTCACGCATTTTGAAGTAGCACTTTCGCGTGACGTACAGGTTTTTCACAACCCGACGCGTCAGCGAGGGACAAGTCAATATCCGTTTTCCCTCGCTGACGCATCGGGTTACGAGAAAAGCGCAACTTCCAAACTCACGCATCGGGTTACCAAAGAAATCACCGCCTCGTCGGGTAACGCCAAGCGCGCCAGTTTTGAAGTAGCGCTTTCGCGTGACGTATAGGTTTTTCACAACCCGACGCGTCAGCGAGGGACAAGTCAATATCCGTTTTCCCTCGCTGACGCGTCGGGTTACGAGAACGACGCAACTTCAAAAAGCGTCAGCGAGGGACTCACCGTACTCCGT
>JABDKS010000008.1 GCA_013002105.1 Pirellulaceae bacterium
GTATAGGGTCGGCCAGCGATTGCAGGTTCCCATAAGCCGTCGAGCCGCCAACCCCAGCAGTAGACCTCTTTTGGCGACGGTGATAATCCATAATTCGGCTGCGCGCGACCGTCCACAGCCAACCTCGAAAGGTGGCGTCCGGACCAGTCGGGTCGAATCGACCGAGACCTCGAAATGCCGAAACGAAAATGTCTTGGGCGACATCGGCGATCGCATCGGGCGGCACGTTGGCCGATCGACACCAATGATCCAGCAGGGGACCGTAGAGACGGACAAACTCCGGCCAAGCTGACGACGAACCGTCGCGAAGACGTTGGGCGAGGCTTAATCCGCCGGAACTCACGCTGCTGCCAGGCCCATCATTCATTGCTCAGTCGGTCTGCCTCCAGGTTCTGCCAAAAGTGGTGTCACACCGCAAACGTTGAATATCAATGGGTGGATCACCGTGCCAGCGAGTGTACGCCCTCCGAGTTTACACGAACGTTTGGCGGGCAGAAACGTTTGGGCTCAATCCGATGATTTTCCCGAGGAAGCTCTCATGCTTGCGACAAAATGCTATCCGCGTGATGTACTGGAACGCTATCTCCAGGGGCAAATTGACGACGAACTGAGCGAAGCGATCGAAGAGCACCTGGAAAGCTGCGCGGATTGCGAAGACACGGTCTCGGAACTCGACTCGATCGACGATTCGCTGATTCGAACGCTGCAATTGAAGCCGTCCGAAATCGATGTGCAGCCTCCGCCATGGGTTGATCGCATCGCCGGACTCTCTCCCGATGCGGCCGAAAATTCGGTCGACATTGACGCGATGTGTGACGACGCAATCGCTAATCCGCAGGGCTTGGGCGACTACGACCTGCTGAATGTTCTTGGCCGGGGAGGAATGAGTATTGTGTTTGCGGCGCGACACAAACATCTCGGGCGTGAAGTGGCGTTGAAGGTTTTGTTGCCGACCGCTCAAAATCACAATCTTTCGCGGGAACGATTCACGCGAGAGATGCGGGCGGTTGGACGACTCGATCATGCCTCGATCATTCGGGCGACCGATGCCGGTGAGATTCAAGACACGTTGTATCTAGTAATGGATCGAATCGACGGTGTCGATTTGAAGCACGTATCGCGTCGACAGGGGCCTCTTTCCATCGCCGATGCTTGTGCGATTGGTGTCGAAGTCGCACGTGGTTTGCAGCACGCACACGCTCAAGGCGTTGTACATCGCGATATCAAGCCCAGCAACTTGATGCTGGACCGCGACGGCAATCTCAAAATCTTGGATTTCGGCTTGGCCAGGATGCAATCGTCCGGTCGCGACGTCACTTTGCAAACCACCATTGGGCAACTGCTGGGAACACTCGACTATATGGCGCCCGAACAAGCCAGCGGCAACGTTGTCGATGCTCGCGCGGATATCTACGCACTCGGTGCGACGCTTTACAAATTGATCGTCGGAACTCCACCGCATGGCCGGTCCACGGACATCCCAATCATCGAATTTTTGCATCGGCTGGCCAACGAATCTGTGCAGCCGATGGACGCGCACCGCGGAAATTTGCCGAGCGAATTAGTCGATTTGATTCAATCCATGTTGAACCCGGATCCCATGCAACGAATTCGCAGGGCGAGCGAGGTCGCAGAGCGACTGGGGGCTTTCGCAGACGCCGCTGATCTGAAGCAACTGGTTGCAGATGTCCCCGTAGGTGATTCCTCCGATAGTGAAACGTCGGATCAGGAATCACTGGCCGCGGCCCGAGTGAGTTTGGGGCAAATGATCGGACATACGCTGAACGCGTCTGGGAATGATGATGTCGATGGCACGAGCCAAAGTAGCGGCCAGGCGGTTACGGCCGGCAGTGGGTCCGGGCGTCGAAATGGTTGGCCGCAATGGATCGCGATCGCGTTGGCGTCAGCGAGCTTCTTTGGTCTGATCCTGCTGGGCGTATCGATCCTGCTGAAAACGCCTGAGGGTGATTTTAGGGTTGAGTCAGACGTATTGGACAATATCACGGTTGAAGTCGTTGACGAGCAGAATCGAGTGAGTTTGATTGCGGTCGATTCAGGCCAGGCTGAGACAACATTGAGCGTCGGTCGCTACCGCGTGCGATTAAATTCGCCTTCGGACGAGATTCAAGTCACCCCCGACACGGTCGTTGTCTCGAACAAACAGGCGGCCATTGTCAAAGTAACGCGTATTGCAAAATCAGAGAGCCCTGCGCCGTCGACGACTGATCAGCAGCGGGATCCGAACGCCGTTTTGCAGGCACAGGTCGAATTGATGCAGGTCGTCGAGCAGCTGAATGTGGCAAAGTCAAAACAGGATCCGGACGACGAATCGATCCGATCGCTGGAAATAAAGGCAGCCGCGCTGCGCGCCCTTACCAGACCGATTCCGACGGAGCCGGTGTATCAGGGACGAACTTTGGCTGATTGGATCGCACAGATGCGATACGAACAGCAGCCCCAAGCGAGAGCGACAGCCGTGCAAAGTGTGATTGCGCTGGCAATGAATTTACCCGATCAGGAAAAGAAGATGGCTTTGGCGTTTGAAGCCGGCGCGCGGGCTGACTCATGGGATAGCCGAGAGTTGGACGAGCGACT
>JABDKS010000052.1 GCA_013002105.1 Pirellulaceae bacterium
GCCCACCATCGAAATGACGAACACGTGCAGTTCGAGCTTGCCATTGAGCGGCGTGACCTGATCGACCTGCCAATCGTGCCGGGACAAAGCTGGTTTGTGTCGGCCAAAATTGTGCAGGCTCTGACTCAACGAGATAGCGTTCTGCCGAAAGTAGACGATTGGACGCGTGTCGTTTTTCGATAATCGCCAGTCTGTGGTGCCTCCTCGGCGCGAGTCGCGCGGCGAGGAGTCCTGCCTGTTATCGATAACATCAACCCGATGAACCCATTGAGCAACGATCCGCCCGAATCCCCTGATCCTGCTGGCGAAGCACCGCCGGTGGCCAATCCGGAATCACATGATCACACCGGTTATGACTTAGAAGCCGGTTTGCTGGCGCGTGTGAGGGAATGGAACGACGTGTTGCCTTGGCTGCGACTGGGCCGGACGCTGCGCGTCGCCGCGTCGTTGCCGTTGTTGTTTTTGGTGGCAATGACATTTGCCCTCTGGTGCGCCGGCAACGTCATTATCGCTGGCGACAACGCCACATTGGAACGGCTGGTCACGCCACGCGCAGCGGTCGCCTATTCGGGAACCGATATTCAGCGGCACACGGTCAACACCATCGGTCAGTACGCCAAACAGATGATTCCGACAACCATTTTTGAACCGCTTGCCAACGACGATGGTCTCTGGCGAACCATCGCGGCAATCCTGTGGGCGTTGGTGATTTGGATGCCGGCGACGTTGATGTTGCTACGGCAAGGTGCTTTGTTGACCGCGGGACGCAACATGACGGCGTACGTCCCGGGACTGACGCATGCGGCGCAGACTAGTCCACTTGCCTGGTTGATGGCGGTCGTGCCACTGGGATGCGTGGTCGTGATCGCGTTGGGAATTCTTTTGGTCGGATGGATGTCGCAATTGGGGGTGTGGTTAGAAGTACCCTTGGCGATCGTCGCCGCGTTGATCGCATTGCCCTGCGGCATTCTTGCATTCGGAGCCAATTTTGCGGTGCCTCTGGGTTGGGCGGCGCTGGCGAACGAGAAAGATCCTGATGCGTTGGATTCGCTCAGTCGTGGTTACGAATACGTCTACCGGCGCCCGTTGCAACTGACATTTTATTTTTTCATCACGATGGTACTGCTCTTAGTGGTCATCTTCTTTGCCAACGGCGTTGCAATCGCTGCCACCTACGTGTCGCAGGCGATGTTGCAGACGACCGGTGCATCGTTGCGAGTTCAGCAGACCAGCCGTGGCGTTTTGCAATTGCTTCCGACCATCGTGGCGCTAACATTGTTTTGGAGTTTGGTGGGTGGCGTTTATTTGTTATTGCGTCGGGATGCGGGGGGCCAAGAGGTCGAAGATATTTGGCAGCCACCACCGCAAACTGTGGAACCGCTGCCCAAGCTTCCGTCGTAGCGACCGAATACGTGTTACGAGAGTAAGGCTATTGCCCGTCATGGCTGTGAGGGGCGGCATCGGTGGGGGAGTGCTACGGTATCGATTCAACACGAGATTGAAAGAATCCAACGATGACAGAGGCTGATGAGAATCGTGACGGGAACTTGGACGATGCCAAATTGGTCGAGGTCGCCAAGCGTCCCACTGAGACTCAGGCAATGATGTTGGTCGCCGTTTTGGCTGACGCTGGCATCAAGGCGGTTGCAACAGGTGGTTTTACCGCCGGATTCATTGCCGAGGCGCCCGGTTGGGTCAGTGTCCAAACATTGGAATCGGACCAAGAACGTGCCAAGCAGGTATTGTCCGAATTGAAGGAGCATCCGACACGATGGCCTGAGGATTAGCGACACCACACGCTCTGGTGAACAAAAAAGCATCTGCCGAATCGGCACGTCTTGGTTCTTCGTGTGCGCCGTCGGATCGCTTATGATGGTTGGGATACGAACTTGTCCACGTGAACCTCCACTTCCCAGTCTCGATCCAGGTCCGCACCATGCGATACATTCTTTCCGTCACACTTGTATTGGCTTTCACAACGTCGGCATTTGCCATCGGCGAATTAAAAAAGGAATGGACGGCGGACTATCTTGGTGATGACGCCAGCGAAGACTTTAAAGTGGTCGGCCGCAAGGCAGGATGCTATGTCTGTCATGTCAAAGACGAGGACAAAAAGAAGCCCGAAGGACGCAATGAATATGGCCTGATGATGTCGAAGTTTCTTGAGAGCAAGAAAGTATCGATTGAGGATTTGAAGAACGAGTACAAGGATGAGGCGACCAAAGAGGCCGCGCAGAAGAAGATCAAATTTATGTTCGAAAAGGTAGGCGAACAGAAGTCGAAAGACGGCGAGAAATTTATCGACAAGATCAAGGCCGGCAAATTACCCGCGACCGACGCGGGACTCTAACGCTTCGTTCCAATCTCGAATCTGGGTTGGCCGTAGTGGATCATGTCAATGATCCCCGAGCCGGAGGATCTTTAACAAGATCCACACCCCTGAAATCAAGCTGTAGCAAATCGCTGACACGCGAAATTCGTCGGGCAAAATTCGTCGGGCAATATTTGTTGGGTGATGATCGTTTGTTCTCGCGACGCGTGATTCGGTCCGTGATATCACGGGGTATGATGGTGTCGGTACTCCAACGCGTAAGATTTGGACATCGATAAACCTGTTCCTATGATCGACGAATTGAAAATGTTGCTTCGGGTGATGGTTGCGACGCTCTGCCTTGGTTTTGGTTGTGTCGTTGCGCGTGCCGATGAGCTGTCGTTTAACCGCGACATTCGACCGATCCTTTCGGACACTTGCTTTTATTGTCATGGTCCCGATGCGGCGCACCGCGAAGCCGATTTGCGATTGGACATCGAATCGGTTGCGAAAGACTATGCGATCGTTCCGGGTGAAATTGACGAGAGCGAATTCATTGCGAGGATTGTGTCGGATGATCCCGATACGCTGATGCCACCACCCGATTCGGGTAAATCACTAACGGCGGAGCAGATTGAATTGCTCAAGCAGTGGGTCCGGCAGGGGGCACCCTACGAAGCGTATTGGGCATACGTGCAACCGATCAAACCGTCTTCACCGACCGTCAGTGATCGGGCATGGTCACGAGATCGTGCGGACGACTTTGTGTTGTCGACCTTGGATCAGCGAGGCATGACACCTTCGGTCGGTGCGGATCCGGCCACGTTGATTCGTCGCGTGACGTTTGACCTGACAGGATTGCCGCCGACACCGCATCAGGTCGCACGCTTTGTGGCCGACCCTAGTCCGGCTGCTTATCGAAAACATGTCGATCGACTATTGGCATCGCCCGCGTACGGCGAACGGATGGCGATCTATTGGTTGGATTTAGTTCGTTTCGCTGATACGGTGGGTTATCACGGTGACCAAGACCACAGCATCACGCCCTACCGCGATTACGTCATCGACGCGTTGAACGACAATATGCCGTTGGACCAGTTCGCGCGCGAGCAGATCGCCGGCGATTTGTTACCGGATCCGACGACGGACCAGTTGGTGGCAAGCGGTTACAACCGGTTGCTGCAAACGTCGCACGAAGGAGGTGTGCAGCCCAAAGAGTATCTAGCGATTTATGCCGCAGATCGCATTCGAAATTTTTCCGAAGTCTGGATGGGTGCGACCGTGGGTTGCGCGCAGTGCCACGATCACAAATACGATCC
>JABDKS010001008.1 GCA_013002105.1 Pirellulaceae bacterium
AACAAGACGCGTTCGTATCGAAATGAACCTAAATAGGCTGCGTTGACTGCATTGTATCCTACCGAACGATCAAGTCGCCCATGCGGTCAATGCGGTCCATGCTACCATTGCCAATCCACCTGCGATCGTCGCGGGAACCAATTGTGTTCTCACGTGTTCCATCAAATCACAGCCCGAAACGAGCGAACTAAGAATGGTCGTATCCGAGATCGGTGAACATTGATCTCCGAAAACGCTGCCGTTAAGGACTGCCGCAAAACAGATCATCACAAACCATTGTCCCGATTCCGGTGGCATGTCGGCGGCCATGAAGATGGACAACGGCATCGTCAGCGGAAATGCGATCGCGTAGGTGCCAAAGCTGGTCCCCGTGGCAAACGCAATCGAGCCGGTTAAGACAAACAAGACTGCCGGCAACAACAAATGCGGTATGTTCTCGCCCAGTGCAGCGGATACATACAAACCGCCGCCAAGTTCCTTGGTCAACCCTCCCAGCACCACAGCCAACAGCAAGATCACCGACGCGACCGTCACGCTCTTGAGACCTTCGCCCACCCCGTCAACCAGAGCAGGCAGGCTCAGCCCGCGACACAACGCAATGCCAGCGGCGAGCACAAATGCCGCGGCAAACGCCCACCTGACTTGGGGCCCGAGCGCCGTGAATCCGGTTCCAACCGCAATCGCGATCAACGCAACCAATGGGATCACAAACTCCAGGGGATTGGCCGAATAATCGACCGCAATTTGATCCGATGCATCTCCTTGATATCCGGTTGGCTCCACCGTATCCCCTCGAACCTTTTCGATCGCCGGCAATGCCGACTCATCCTGCCGCCCGCTGCGTGAACGTTTAATCGCTGCGCGAAAACGACGCCCCAAAAACGGAGCTTTGTCAATCGCGATCAGGAACGTGCCCAACACGGCAAAAATGCTGTAGAAACTGAGCGGTGCACATTTAAAGAAAAACGCGATCCGGTCTTCCTTGGTGGCCAAATACGCGATTCCGGGAACAAAGATCAACGACTGAACATAGGCGGGCCACGCGTTAAACGCGATCAAAGAAGCGATAGGTGACGCAGTCGAGTCAACGACATAACTCAATTCTTCGGGGCTGATTTTGTTGCGTTCGGTCACCGGCCGCACGGTCGTGCCTACCAAAACCGTACTGATCGTTCCTCCTTGAAAGAACAAAACGCCCAATCCCCAAGCCACCAATTTGGCGGACCGCGGACCGCGAACGAATGTCCGGCAGGTCCAATCCGCAAATGCCAGCGCAGCCCCGGTTTTGGACCACACGCCAAGCAATCCTCCCAGTAACCACAAATACAACAACATGATGCCCGCGGCCGACGTCGACGCCAATCCTGGCAGTAGTACATCATCGGTCACGTCGTAGCGGCACAGTAGCAGCGCGGCGGACAAAATCCCCAGCAACAACGCGGGCAGCGGTTCGCGAAACACCAAACAAAATGCCAGCGTCACCAACGCGGGCAGCACCGACCAAGCGCCAAAGTGATGTCCGACGGTCACGCGAACACTATTGTCATCGACACCCTCAGATTCGGGCGGCACCACGCTACTGAGCGACGAAACCTGTTCGTCCAGAATGCGGGTCTTCAGCGCGTCAGCGGCCTGTTCCAGCTCCGCGGTCTCAGCAACCTGGGCCCCGCCGATTGACAGGTACTTGACGATCCAATGCTCGGTGGCAACTTGACCTCCCAACAATGCCAACAGCATCGCCGCCGCAATCGCGGCAGGCGCGAAATAGCGGTGCTGGGAAATCGACGCCGGCGTCAAGTCGTTACTCAAAACAGAATCCTTTTCGCTCAGTTTCGATGGTGGCCCATCCATTGGGCGCCGGTACCGGTACGATCCGGCAACGACACCTTACCGCGACATACCTGTACACCGATCGCGGGGTCCTCCCGAAGCAAAACGGCCCCGTCCAGATCCGCGTAGTCCAACAATGGTAACAACTGAGCCGCCGCGCTGATCCCGATCGAACTTTCGATCATGCAGCCTACCATCGTTTTCATGCAAAACTCCCTTGCTTGCCGCAACATTCGTAGCGCGGGCGTCAGTCCACCACACTTACACAATTTGACATTGATCCCGTGAAATAACCCCCGGCACGCCGAAACATCCGACTCTCGCAAACAACTTTCGTCCGCAACAATGGGTAGCGCCGACTGCTCAAACACGGCTCGTTTGTCCGCCTCGCTCGCGTCGGCGGGCAATGGTTGTTCGATGAATTCGACATTCAACTGGGCCAAGGCGGCCGCATTCTCGATCGTTTCATCCACCGTCCAACCACAGTTTGCGTCCACTCGGAAAACAGCATCGCTGTGTTGGCGCAAACTCTGAACGATCTCTTGATCGTTTTTCGTCCCCAATTTGATCTTGTAGATGCTCCAGTCGGGCTGCTCGGCCAGTTTTTCAATCATCTTTTCGATCGTGTCGATTCCGATCGTGTAACTCGAATCCGGCACGCTGTCCCAGGTCAATCCCCAGTCTTGATACAGCGGCACGTCGTTGCGACGCGCGTGCAGATCGTGTGCAGCGATGTCCAAAGCCGACAATGCAAACAGGTTTCCGTCCATCGCCTCCAAGGACCGCTGCCAAAGTTCGTCCGGAGACTCTTGCCCATACGCTGGCAACAGCTCCGTCACCCGACCAAGACTTTGTGCAATCGATTCGACTGTGTGTCCGTAATACGTATTCTCCGTGACTTCACCCCAGCCGACCGAGTCGTCGTGTTCCAATTGAACCACCAGACTTTGCTGCGAACGTATCGACCCACGAGCGATCGTGAATGGATGCGCCAGCGGTAGCTCGATCCGATGCAACGTCATTTTCATCAGCGCGATTCTCTGCGTGATGATTGAATATTCGCAGCGACCTTTTTAATCGACGCTTCGCCAGTCGCTAATTCGTCTGGTCGGTCGACTCTCTTCGGCACCACCTCGTTTCGCAGCGCGATCACTGATTCGACCAGACGGTCACAACCAAAACGATAAACGTCGCAAACCGGCACGCCAAACTCTGATTCCACGCGCCGCATGTCGGCTTGCGCATCCTTTTCGCTCAGCGTCCTTGTGTTCGCTGCAAAACCGACGATTCGGCACGGATGCCGTAAATTGGCCATCGTCTCGGTCGCGTCCACCACACGACGCATCTCTGGGATCCGCACGTGATCAAATCCTTTGACATTCACGCGGCCCGATTCGTAACAAAAGATCAGTCCATCGGGAGCCGAACCGTGCAGCAACCCTAATGTGACGGCCGAATAAGCCGGGTGCGACAGACTTCCCTGACCTTCGATCAACAAATAATCGTGTTGCTGATGATCGATGACCAAACGTTCGGCCGCGCCATTGACGAAATCGGCAACGACACAATCAATCGGTACACCACGCCCCGAAACCATGATCCCTGTCTGGCCCGTGGCGGCAAATCCCGCGTCCAGGCTGCGATCCATCAAACCACGTTGGATCTCCAACATCGCCGACATCTTTCCCAAACTGCAATCATTTCCCACCGCGTGAATACGCAGGCACTCAGGACGAAAATCGATGCAATCGGCGGTTTGCGATTCGTCGTTGCGGCGAACGTCGATCAATCGACAGTCGTGCGTTTGGGCGGTTGCAACGAATTCATCATCTCGGATCAAAAAATCGTGCAACCCCGACACAACATCGATCCCTTGTCGTAATGCTTCCAGGATGGTGGGACGCCATTCTTGCGGCAACTCGCCACCCGGCGGCGCGATACCAATGAACAATGCATCCGCGTCGCAGTGGGACAATGCCGCCACCACGGGCGTTGTATCCCCGACCGAGAACAATTCGTTGGCGGTTGACCCTGCAGCCGATCGATCGATCACCGCCGCGATGTCCGCTTGGCGGTAACGTAACAGGCTGATCGCGGTCTTAGCCAAGAACGGCGTCGAATAACCGTCGGTCAACAAGGCGATCCGTCGGTATTTCCTTAGGTCGTAAGTACTCAAAAGTGCTTTTCGCTGGTGTCAGTTATTGTCCTCGGAGTCCATTAAGAAACCGAATCAGATTGTCCAAAGAAAAAACGTCGACGGAGTATCGATCCGCCGACGCATTCATCGCAAATGGAATGTGGAAACACAAGCACCACTAACTAGGACCCAACCAATTCTTTCAACTTGGCGTGAATCGCCGCGGCGGTCGATTCGCCAGCACCGACTTTCACGAACTGTACGATGCCTTCTCGATCGACCAATACGACATGCGGGATTCCGGTGACGCCGTACTCTTTTTGCATGTCGCTGCCCTGCGGCGTGATAATCGTCGGATGCCTTAACTCGTGGTGCTGCATGAACTTCGCGATCGTCTCCTGCTCGGTTTCCGGATCCACTTCGTCCTTGGATCGCGTCGCCCTTTCGGTTTCGTCATCCCAGGTGTAGTTGTAATATCGCGTAACACCAACGATCTCGAATCCTTGATCACCGAACTCTTCGCGCCACTGACGCAAGTGGGGAAACGTCATGATGCAAGGACCACACCAAACCGACCAAAAATCAATAAGCAGGACTTTGCCATCAAGCGACTCTCGAGTGATGTCGCCTTGGTTGACCCAAGCCTCGATATCCATCGCCGGCGCGGGCTTGCCAATCATCGCTTTCAATTTCAACGCCGACTCAATCCTTGACTCGAACGATTTCAGTTGGCGTAAAAATGACTTGATGATCACATCGTTTGATTTGTCCGCCTTGGATGTCACCAAAGCGCCCACTTTTTCGATGCGTTGCTGAGCATTCTCGGGTTCATCTCGGTAAGTGCGACTGATCAACATCAATTGCCCCTGAGTATAAGCCGACAACACTTCATTCGAATCAGCATGCTGCTCAATCGATTGCGACAAAAATTCGTCCAATCGACCACGCTGTTCACTCTCAGCTCCGGGCAAAATCGCAGCGGAAGTCAACAACCGTAGCTTGCCGACCGCTTTGACCGCTTCGTTCTCGCCCGACAATTCTGCTGCGTCAATCCGATCAACGTATTGATCGATCAACTGATGCGCCTCGTCAGACTTCCCGGCGCTGGCCAGATACGAAGCTCGCGTGGTTACCATTTGCGGCATCCGTCTGACGAACTCCAGCGGTTTGTCTGCGGTAGCTTGTTCGAGCGCATCGAACGCTTGATCGATCAGCTTTTCGGCTGTTTCTTTTTTGTCTGTTCGCGTCGCGAACAATCGCATCATCGAAAGAGACGATACGATGCCGGCACGATTTGCCGCGTCATCCAGATGATCGATTTGATATTCAACCAGTTTCTCGGATTGCTCAAACGCCTTGTCGTATTGACGCGTCCGCAAATATCCACTGGCAATGCTGCCGCGCAGTTTGATCAGTTTTGCATCACCAGGATTCTTGGCGAGCGCTTCGTCGAGCACCTTTGCAGCTTGATCGACTTTGCGTTTGCTCAGTAAGTCGCGAACTTCCTCCAGCGGCGACAGTTTCTTCTCCACCTTTTTCTCTGGTTCCTCATCATCCGCCTGCTTGGTCAACTGGTCCTTGTCGGTCTTCGGAACCGATTTGCTTGCTGTCGCAGCGATGTTTGGAGCTGTGGTGACCGGAACCTTTTTATCAGCCGCCTCCTGTGCAGAGGACTCAGTGACCAGCAGGGTCAAGAAACAGCACGAAACGATCGCGCACAGAACGAAGGATTTCATCAAACGTACCCAGAAAAAGGGAGATAGAGATCAAAGTCTCGTAGGAAGGCGTTTTCGCCACGACGACATTGTATCCGTGCACCAACGGAAATGGGGCGATCAGTCGCTGGTTTGGCACGCTTGGCGAAATAACGTCAGCCCATTCGGGTAGCTCTACAGGTGGTGTGTACAGATGGTAACCATGCTATTTTGCGTCCAACAAGATTGACCGATTCGGCCGCTCGCCACGACAAGAACAGACGTACTTGGTCACGCTGCCAAAATGCTGAAAACGACCAAGAATGACGTCAACGGCGATGCAATCGCGCGAGGCATGTTGACCCGACGCGACATAATAGTCTGCGATTGTTCGGCACACCTGTGGCGGACTGTCACCGCACGTCGCAGCCTGCGCCTCGATGATCGGCACCAAGTTCCACCCCCCAACGCTTCCCTATTTGAACATTGACATGACACCTCACTTTCGTCGCCTTCGTTTCTACGCGGGACGGATTGCCATTTTGTTGGCGACAACGGTGCTCGCGACCGACACCCCGGCGGACGACTGGCCTCAATGGATGGGCCCGAACTTGGACGGCATTTCGACGCAATCGGATTGGTCGACGCAGTGGCCCGATGACCAGCTGCCTATCGCATGGAGCCAAGAGATTGGAATCGGTTTCAGCAGTGTTTCGATTGTCGACGACCGGTTGTACACAATGGGGAATGTCGACACAGCAGAATCGGTCTACTGCTTCGATGCAACAACCGGCGAGCCCGTTTGGAAACATAGCTACGCTTGCGAACTGGTCGCCGTCCTTTACGAAGGCGGTCCTGGTTCGACCCCGACGGTCGATGGCGACAGCGTTTACGCTGTGGGAAAAGAAGGACAATTGATGTGCTTGGCGGCGGCGGACGGAAAGTTGCGATGGCAGAAAAATCTCCAAGACGATCTCGGCGTCCCGTTACATGAATGGGGATTCAACGCGTCGCCTTTAATCTTAGATGACCAAGTCATCGTGGCTGTCGGTCGGCTTGTTTCGTACGACAAGGCCACTGGCGAAAAGCGCTGGCAATCCGAGCCCCACACGGCAGGCTACGGATGCGTACGCGCCTTCCCACACGACGGCCGCAGGTTATTGGCAACGCTGGATTCTGATGGTCTGCGAATCAGTGACGCGAGCGACGGAACCGAAGTCGCGTTTACCGATTGGAAATCGCCGTTTCGCACCAATGCCACCACACCGATCATTCATGACGACACATTTTTCATTTCCACGGGATACCAAATCGGCTGTGGGCTTTTTCGCCTCGCCGACGATGAGCTGCAAGAAATCTATGTCAATCGCGAAATGCGAAACCACTTCAACAACAGCATTTTGCACAAGGGCCTGCTGTACGGATTCGATGGCAATTCCAATCTGGGTCGAGTCGTCCATTTGAAATGCATGGACCACAAAACCGGCGAAGTGCTATGGAAACATCGTGGCCTGGGATGCGGATCACTGATGATCGCTGACGACAAACTGATCGTATTAAGTGATGATGGGCGTTTGCTGGTCGCCCCCGCCTCCAGCGACGGATTCGAACCACTCGCCGAGGCACAGATTCTAGAAGGCCGTTGTTGGACGGTGCCCGTGCTACACAATCGCCGTGTCTACGCTCGCAATGCCGCCGGCAAACTGGTTTGCGTCCAATTGCCAAGTCGATAACGGCGATCGCCATGCACCAAAGCTAGACTCCGATTTCGTCGTGCGTCACCGCTCTGGCGAATCCGGTTTCGAATGTTTGTTGATGAACCGAACAAGCAGTGGGAATGCTGGGTCGGCCATTTGACCGTGGTTGTAACCATCCAATTCCATCAGATCGCATTGCTGGTGGCCGACCACTTTCATCATACGCCACATGTACGCGTTTTCCTCGTAGCGTCCCAGCATTTCCAATTCGCGATCGCCCGTGATGAACAAGATCGGCGGGCAGTCTTTGCGAACGTGGAACAGCGGCGCCATCTTGTCGACGATCGGCTGCTTGCCGTCGATCCCACGTGCTTTCCGCTCGGTAAAGTGAGTGATCGTATGACCGCTCAGCGGAATCAAGCCGGCTAAGTCGTCCGCGTCGACACCATATTTTTTCAGATAGCTCTTGTCCAACCCAAGCATGCTTGTCAAATAGCCACCGGCACTATGCCCACTGACAAAGACCTTTTGTTTCGAGCCACCATATCGCTCGATGTTCTCCAGTGTCCATGCGACCGCGGCCGCCGCATCGTCAATGCAGGTGGCAACTGTCACCGCCGGCGACAACCGGTAACTGACAGCAACTACTGCGATCCCTTGATCCTGCAAACGTTCAGGGACGGAACGCTTCCCGCCGGTCAATCCACCGCCATGAAACCAGACCACGGTGGGAAAGCCAATTTGTGTTGACGGACAGTAAACATCCAGTCGACATTTTTCGGCAATCAACTCGTCCCGCTCACCAGGAGCCCGGTACGGAATATCTTCGTCGACAACATAATCCCCGATAATATTCTCGCCGTCAGGTTTCGATTCCTGCGCCGTCGCATTGGTCGTTAGACATGACCCGACGACAAAAACAATAACCCCCACCCAAACCGTAGCAATGAACCGACCGGGCAGCAGGAATAAACAGGACATCAGTTAGCCGAAGATCTTGGGAGACGAAAAGGGTGACCCACAGTCAATCACGACATCGCGTGAATAAACCCAGTGGCCCGTGGTGCCCAAAATTCTAACAAGATATCGGCAACAGCAACGCGTCAGGACAACAACAAACTGTCGCCACCGGTCGCCTCGCCTTCTTCCCATTCGCGGCGGACTTCACGGAGACCGTACGCACAAAGTTCAAAGTGCTCACTCAGGCGATTAAGCAATTCACCCGATGGCCGATCCTCGCCCGCTTCGATTTCAGCGGCGATCGCGTACGCCCGCTTGCCTTGCTGGCAATAATCCAAAAACCCATCGCAGGTCGTCGTGGGTTTCATTCGCCGCAAACTTTCGGGATACATGCCCGACCAAAACAGGGTGAAATCCCCGATGTGTCGATGGACTTCGCGGCGAGCCAAACCGATGCGTTTTTCGGCTTCGTACAGCATCTGAAAGACCTCCGTCGCAGGACGCCCGTTGTTGCGTCGTACACGATGGAGCGACTCGACTCGAACAAAACGAAACATCATGTCGCTGACGTAGTCGACCATCTGGACATCCGCCACACCGAGTTTGGAGTGGAAGATAAACTCGGACAGTCCACTGAAGAACCGTTCGATCGTCGACACGTTCTCATCGGACGTGGACGGGTTGGACGAATTTTTTTCGGACGGTTTTTTCCCGTCGTCGCCTCGTGGCTCAGGTTCCATCTTTTTTCTCCGCGTTGCTCTCCGCATTTCTGCTTGGCGATCGTAAATCGCACAGACGCAAGACCTGAAAATATCTGTTAGGTAGGTGACATAGATCGTGTCAAGACAAGATTCACATTCTCCTGCCTCCATTATAGTTCAACATTCCCACGACAGCGCAGTTCGGCAGGAGAGCAGAATATCACTAAGGTCCGGTAAAAAGCCGCCAAATGCGTGTAAGGACCTACTAGACATTTCGGCGATCGACTCTGCTGCGTCGCACCGTCGTCCGCCGCCACGGACAGCGAATTTATCAATTTTTTATTGATCCACCTCCCATTGCGCCCGATCCTGATACGAGACCGAATATTCTCGCTCGCGGGGGAACATTGCTTTTGATCGGGCCTGATTTCCAGAAAGAATCAACGATCGGATTCTCTTTGCCCGAGCTGTCCAGTCCTTGGTATCGAGCACCCATTGGTCGGTAAATTCACGAATGATCTCACGACTGAGTCCGACTTGAATCGACGCACAACGCAACACCAACGTTCGCCCCGCTTTGACGCCAACCTACTCCTCTTCGTCTGAATCCATTTCATCCAACTCATCATCATCGAACTCCTCTTCGTCATCCAGTTCAATTTCATCCGCTTGCTCGTCATCCGCCATCGAATACAGCACTTCGATTCCAATCGGCCGTCCGCCGTGATCGAAATCCAGATTCAGTGACGGTCCCCGGTAATCGTCACCTAGCAACTGATGCAAACTGATCGTGTTGCCAACGCACCCGGTCGGGTCGGCGCGAGGAAAATCACGCAGTTCAAAGTACGCCGTCGTGCGACTATTGTTGTACACACGCACGCGAAAATGTTCGGAGTCGGTCATCAATCGCGATCACAAAAGAGGAAGTGCAGTCCGAGCGTGAACGAATGCATTACGGCCATAGCATGTTTAGAAATGTTGTTGTCCATTGCACGCGAGGAAAAGGGGTCACCGTCTACAAAACATCAATCATCATACTCCAATCGCAATTCATCCAGTTGTGACTGGATCTGTTCGTCGGACCAAAGAGAATCGGACTCCGCAGTTCGCGCCGCAAGGTGCCGTTGTGCAAACGGATATGCAAGATCCCAATCTTCCGTATCGTACAGCGTCGTCACGAAAAGCATGAACCATGTGTCCAACTTAAAACACGTTGGATCTTCTTTCAGTGGACAGCCCGCGACAAAGACATCGTCGTCGGTGTCCACAATTGTTTTGAAGAGAGCGACCGCGTGCGCATTGCGACCAAGCATGTGCAGCGTATTGGCCAGATTGTATCGTGCCGCCACGCAGTCAGGTGTCGCTGCAAACGCGCGTTCTAGGACCAACAACGCCTCGCCGTACTTGCGTGCTTCGTGCAAGGCGACGCCGCGGGTGATCAATTCATCGTGTTGGTCAGCTTGGTTCATCATTGCAATCGATATAATTCGGGGCCGCGGATGCGCGCTTTCACAGTACAGCAATCCCGTACATACGGTTGCTAACGCGAGCCCGTACAAAACACGCGACTGCAGATCGTGCGTCTTCGTAGACTCGTACCGCAGCATCATCTGACGGTTGATGGTCAAAAAAATCGATATTCGCAACGACAAACCTTTCGTCGGAGATCCGGCGAATCTGCTCGCCAACATAGACGGGTGGATCCCCAGGCAACATCACTGCGTGACTAGGAAACCAACCTCGCTCGACCAAATCGGACAACACGACCGCGCAAATCTCATCACGTGTGATGGAATCAATCGGCGGGGAGAAATAGTGACCGTCGAAGAATCCGATCACAAATCTCGAAACAATCTGTTGACGCTCGTTATCCACTGAACATAGCTACGTTGATCCAAGCGAGCGTGTACGAACGATGGTCGATTCGTATCGAATCTGATGCCGCAACCATGGCAACCCGCTCACAGTCCATCTGGTCTGATCCTCACTAGTGGGTAGAACAATTGCCAACGCGACGTTGGTTCGTGCGCGGTTGGGTGGTTCGTGCTCGGGAATTTGTGCTCGGAAATTTGTGCTCGGTAGTAGTCATCATCGCCTATCGTGTGGACAGCATTTGCCAAATTGCAACCTTGGTAGCGAACACCCAACACGCCGAATCCGATTCTCTATTATACGCTTCCTTTTCGGTGCACTTGGACCGACGACCGACTATCGTGCGAACCGCAATATGACGATACATTTTGCCACCAGCTTGACGATCAGTGTACCGATCGTCGTTTGGGCGCGTTGAATTCGCAATCAACCTGAACCTACTGAGCTCAATGAAAATCGAGGGAGAATCGCTGAGTGTCCGATTGGTATGACCATCCACAATATTTCGACATGGTGTTTCGCGACGAAACGGCCATGGAAGTCGATTTTTTTGAAGAAGCTTTCAATCGATTTGCAACCGGAGACGTTCGACGAGTTTTAGAACCGGGTTGTGGCAGCGGTCGATTGGTCGTCGCCATGGCCGAGCGAGGCTACGACGTCACCGGGCTCGACCTGAGCCAACCGATGCTCCAGTACCTGCGTCGGCGACTCAAGCGGCGTGGTCTGAATGCCGCGACCGTATTGGGCGATATGACAGAAATGCAATTCGACCGCAAATTCGATGCGGCTTTCTGCACCTTCAATACGTTCCGGCACTTGATGAGCGACGCCGACGCGATCAAACATCTGCGCTGTGTTGCAGAACACTTGCGCAAAGGCGGTCTTTACATCCTCGGATTCCATTGCATCCCACTGGACGCTGACGAAGACTGCATCGAAAGATGGAAGGCTTCATCAGGCGGAACCAAAGTCAGCGCAACATTGCGAGTTCTCGATTTTGATCGCGCGTCGCGTCAAGAAGTTTTGCGGGTTTCGATCAAAGCGACCAAGCGGAACGGAAAGATCGAGCGAATACGGACCGACTTTCCGCTGCGATTGTACACGCACGATCAAGCCGAAGCATTGTTGAATCAAGTCGCCGACCAATTTGAAATCGCCAGTCTTTACGATTTTGGTTACGACATACACTGGCCGGTGGAATTAGACGAAGACCTCGCCGACGCGGTCTTCGTGCTACGACGGATCTAACCGCGCGGAGTATTCTGCGGAACTCCACTGGGCGTATCGTGCCGCGTGCTATCGCGAGTTTTTCCCAAACACTGCTCCACGATTTCCAACACCCTTTGCAGCACCTCGTCGGGCGTCATCGAATCACTTTGCACCACGACCGCATCACTGGCCGCCCGCAATCGGCCCACATCACGCATCCGGTCTTCCAAGTCCCGCTGGTTTTGTGCCGTCAGGATTTCTTCGATCGTCATCGTTTTGCCCACATCCGCCAATTGTTGTTGACGACGACGTGCGCGTTCTTCGGGTGACGCTGTCAAGAAAACTTTGCAGGTCGCATTGGGAAACACTTCCGTCCCCTGATCTCGACCTTCGGTGACAATGTCGCGTCCATCCGCGATACGACGTTGCTGCGCCGAGAGTTGCTCGCGAACGATCGGTATGTCCGCCAAATAGCGAATCGCACCAGTCACTTCTGGTCCGCGAATCTCCTGCGAAACATCTTCATCATCCAAATATATCTTGTCATCTTCCCAACGCAGATTCACGGACGCAGCGTAGGCAGCCAGCCTGTCGGCGTCGGACAGATCGATTTTGTGACGCAGCGCACCGAGCGTAACGGCGCGATACATGGCACCGGTATCCAAAAACTCAAACCCAAGTCGATCCGCGACTTGGTGCGCAATGCTGCTCTTGCCTGCTCCGGCCGGTCCGTCAATGGTCACTATCAAGTTGGATACTCCATGCTACTTTCGAGTGGCGCTACTTTCGAGTGGCTGGTTCGGTCGGATCGGTTGCAGGTTTGACTCCGCGGCGGATCAAGACTGGTTTCTCATCAATTTTGAATCAACCGCTTTGCCGTTGGATCATGATTCGACGCTCGAACGAAAACTGATCCCGTTGGCAACCATGTCATCCATCCGACGCTGCAACTGCTTCAAAGTCTGCCCTATCACCTGCGACGCAACTGCCTCAGGATCGTCGTCCCTATGGTCGTCTGTGCAGGCCGTCGCATTGCCGATCACACCGTATCGCTGACGACAAAACTCACGGGTCAGAATCTGCACGCACGCGGCTACTTTGTCCACTTGGTGCTGTTGGCACAGAGCGGCCGTTTCGTTGGCAAATTCAGTTGGCGTTTGCTGTTGCTGACGGACTAAACCGACTCGTGACAGTTCTGCCAAGGTATCAGCGTAAAACGAGATTCCTGGTTTGTCAGGGGCAAGTATCCGTTTTCGGGAGAATTGCCATCGAAACCATCGTGTCAGAGGCAACCTAACGAGTCCAAGCAGCGCGATCGCTAACAACACACCCCAAATCGCGCCCCTCCAAGAGAACAACTCCGGTCCCGCAAGCGCACCGCCGCGTAGGTTACCCGAACGAATCTCGCTGATTCGCTGCTGAATCCAATTCGCCATCGCACTGACCGGACTGGTATCGGGCGAGCCAACCCTGACGCGATCTTGGCGTTTCGAATCCATGCCGACAACGTATTTCTCCCACAGATTCTCTGCCAAATTCATCACTTGATCGACGCCCCCCGCGGCCGCGTTCGCGTTGCGTGCCTCGCCCGGCGTCGGATCCAACCGCAACCAATACTGGTTACTGGGTGTCTGACCGTAAACTTGCTGACCAGGATCCAACTGGTCGCTATCGACCAACGCCTCGACCCATGCATGAGCGTGAGATTGGCGTGCAACAAAGTATTCCCCCAGGTCATTGAATTCTTCGGTGTGATAACCCACCACCAAACGACAGGGAATATTGACGCTGCGCAACATCATCGCCAGCGCCGATGCAAAGTATTGACAATGACCGCGGCGGTCGCGTGCCACAAATTGCTCGATCGGATCGACCCCTTCCTGACTCTCGGCGTTCAAGTTCAGCGTGTATTCATAACCACCGGCGATTGCCAAATGTCGCTCCATCGCTTGCGCGATCGTGACGACCGTCCGGCGTTCTGGCGGGATGGACGCGACGATGTCACGAGCCAATTGATTGATCGTCGGCATCGATGATGCATCAAATCGCGTTAGTTGTCCCAGGTAGCTGTTGTTGCGGTATCGACGTGACCGCGACGTGGCCGACCGATCATTCCATTCGGGAATGCTGCCATCTCGCAAATACTCAGTAACGATGTAGCCGTCGGCCGATCGACCATTTTGCAGCGTGCCAGAAATCATGCGTCCACGCGCACTGACGCGTGTCAGCAAACTACTTTGCACGCCGCCACGAAATGCATTGGTGCCAAACTGATACTCGATGCTGGGGTAGGACATCATCCCATCGTCTTTTCGCGACAGGGTCCATCGATCGACAGCATGTACAACGCCGGTGGACGAACCGGCGCGGTGGTAGGGAGCTATCGCAAAGAGCGATCGTTGTCGCATTGCGTTACACGTGATCTCCACATCCACGGTCTCAAATAGACTCCGATCGCGTACTCGCGATGGAATGTACTCCATCGGTAACTCTTGGTTTCCACTGATCGGTCCACTCGCAATGGCCGTCCAAACCGCCGAGGGATTCGTACGCCCAAAGTCGGCTTCATACTGCTCCAAAACTCGGCCACGCAAATACATTCCGCCGGGCGCAGAATACGGTTCGCCCGTCTTTCGATTGGTTAACTTGATGCGCAATGCCGTTAGCGAACTCTCCAGCATTTGTCCAAATTGTTCCAGGCGTACTTGATCATCAAACCCGACCAATGCGGATCCTCGACTACTCAGTCGCGCCGCGTCAGTCGTTCGTGGCAGAGCGTAAAAGAAAATTACCGTCACAACCAAAACGCCGGGTGTGAGCGCGATGATTGCAAAGCGTTGCAAGCGACCGGTCGCCGCCGCGAGCGAAAAGATCGACTCACGCGACCACGAAGCAATCGGGAGCAGCGTCGGAGACGCTTCGCCGATCGGTCGAAACATCCAATGCCGACGCAGCCGATCGGTCCAAGAATCATCACCGTTGATCGTTGGCTGCCCAGCCGCAACCGGCGGGCGCGATGGTCGCTTGGAACTGCGATCGCCGATCGCACTGGTTTCAATCACACGTGTCTCAATTCCTTCGCTCGCCGCAACCGAACTCATCAAACTGAGGGCCCAGGCACCAAAGAATCCGATGGGGATCAATAGCAGCCCAAACGTAATGGCATCATTGAAAACCGCGCCAACGACCAGTTGAAGCAAACAAAACACGCCCAGTTGTTCAAAAATCCGCGGCGTCTTTCGCTGCAACATCAAGATGGCTTGCACCAACACCAACAACATCGCAACGGCCACCATCTGTTGGCTGCCGTTGGTGTGTAATTCCCAAAAATCGCTGACGCAATAGACCGCCGCTGCACCCATCGCGATGTACGCACCGATCGGCGGCAACGAAAAGAACTTCAACCGATCGACAAAGACGAATCCAAACACCGCAAAGAAAATCGCGATCACAGGAATCATCTCCGTGCCCGGTCCCGACGCCAGCACGAGCCCGCCAAGACATGAGAGCATGGCGAACGATAGCTGCAGCCAGCATTCGGCTCGGTTGATCGTGGTCCGCCCAGTGCGACGCGACCCGGACCCAGTATCGACCAGGGCATCAGTCCGGTGCTGCGTGACGGCATCATTGGCTCCCGTCATGGATCGACTCCCGTGATAGTATCGATCGCATCTGTATCAGCAACCGGTTTTTCGACAATCGTGACAGCCTCCCGGCGTTGCGTCCAATCGGAGGTTCGATCCATGGGCATCGCGCGTGTACCATCCGTGCTCGACAGAGAACCGTCAACCGATTGCATATCAATCCACCGCGACAGCGATGCGTCGTGAACGTCGATCCAACGCATCGATCGACGTCGCCGCCACGCTGCCAACTGCGATTCCAGGTCGCCCGAAGAGTGTGAATCAGTGTTTCGGTGCTGCGACGAGATCGCATCATCCATCGATCGGGTGCTGATCACGATCAAATCTTGCTGACCTGCTGATACGGAGAACGCTTGCTCGGTTGCGGTCACCAACTCGGGCGTCGACGAAGCCTGCAGGCCCGAGAGCATTTGCAACATCCGGTGACGTGATGGAGACGATCGACCCGACGCAACCGCTTCGATCACGTCGCCTGCGACGACTAGCGAAACGCGACTGGTCGGGGACAACGAAAGCCGCATGGCCAGCGTAGCAGCCAAACTGATCGCCAGTTCGACGGCTTGATGACCTTGACGTGAACGCATCGATGGGCAATATGCATCGACCAGCAGGCACAAATCGACGTGCCGTTCTTGTTCAAACTGCCGCACGGCCAGGTCGCCGATCCTCGCGGTGGTTCGCCAATGAATCCAGCGCGGACTATCACCGGATTGCCATTGTCGCAGCCCAAAAAACTCTCCTTCGTTCGCCCCGCTGCGTCTAGCCGTCATGGCCATGCCACCGTGTTGATTCAGCAATTGCTGTCGCCAGGCGGGACGCAGATTCAACAAACGCGGGTAAACGAAAATTTCGCTCGCGAGATCCGAACGCTTCCGATCGCTCACCGACGACGCGGTTAGCAAAGCAAACGGAAACGATGTGGATAGACGAACCGGCCCAAAGCGATATCGGCCTCGCTTGGCCATTACGCATTCGCAATGCGCCCAACTGACCGATCCCGCGGCGACGACGCCGACACCGCAGGCCAGTGGATGGGTGACCGAACCACCGACCGCGGTTGTCCCACTGGACGATTCGTTGACCCATTGGACAACATCATCAACGCGGGCCATCCACACAGATAGCCAACGGCCACGATTGCGAATCTGGTAACGAATGCGAAAAGGTGTCTCGGCAAACGCTTCATCGGGCAATCGACGCGCGATGACGATTGACTCGATAGCACGTCGCGACGTGCGCCACTGAACGATCAACGCGGCTACCAAAAAACCCGCCAGGACCAGCAGAAGATTGAAACCACGGATGGATCCGCCGACCATTGCGAACGTGGCCACAAAGACAAAGTGAACGCCAAGTCGTGTGAACCGATGACGATATCGAACCTTACGACAAGTTTCGTCCACGCGATGAGAGTCCTGATCTGGCATCAACAACTATGTGCAGCGAAGAATGAAATGGAGAGATCGATCCGAGCGTGTTGGGTGGCAATTGAGATCGTGAGTTCACACCGTTACCAAAGTCGTCAAGGGCTTGTCGATTTTGTACGTCGCGGCGAGTGGTCGGCCCGGCATCGACGCGACGCACGTGCCGTTCGATTCACCGCTCTCGAATCACGGCTCACCCGTGCGATGGTGATATCGATTCACTCCATGATGATTTGTCGTGTTTTGCAACCGAACGGTGAAGTGCAACAAAGCACGTGTCGCATTCTAACGCAAAGCGACCCGGGATCGACGATCCGATTCCCGATCATTCCCACGGGGCCCACGTCTTAAAACCCTGCGTAGCCTTGGACTTTGTCAAACACGGTCCAAAGTCCGGTTACCAGCATGGCGGCCGCTGATGTCCACAGCATCCAATCCCACATTCGACCCGGTGTCAGTCCCGGCACACAGCGTCGATAACGGAAAAACAAGGCGGCACCGGCCAGCATCGGCAACATGATTCCTTGCGCGACACCGCTCAGCAACACCAATTGTGCCGGGGCGGGAAAAACCAAGAAGATCAGGACGCTCAGATGCGGAAAGAGGCCACTGAGAATTTTGATCCACTTTTGTCGCGTGACTTCGTCGTCATCGATCAAACCAATCACGCGCATCGCATCAGAAAACGTTCGCGCGTGGCTGGCATTGGCGACAAAGAAGGTCGAATAGAGCACGGCGAAAGCGCCGAACAAGAACACTGCCGCAGCCCACTGCGAAAAGACTGGACGAAACATGACCGCAAGCGTCCGTACCATGTCGTCCTTCTCCGGATTCAGTCCGACACGATGTAACACGGCAGCACCGAGAAGGTAAAACGCGATCGTGGAAAACGTATAGATAATCATCGCACCCCACGCATCAAATCGCATCACGCGCATCCAGCCGGCCGCTCGGTTTGCCCATTGTGCGGACCCGTCGTTTTTGCCGGCAAATTTCGCGTAGCCTTTCTCCAAACACCAATAGGGATACATCACCAATTCGGCTGCACCAACTCCGATGATGCCAAAGGTTGCCAAAGCCGTTCCAATCGGGTTGCCGCCGCCGGTCGATGGGGGCGGACCGGGAACAAGCCCGCCCCAGAACTCGGCCAAGCTAACCCGGAAGTCCGGTTGGCCCTGTAACAAGAATAGATTCAAACAGGTCAGCACCGTGAACGATGCGACCAGAATCGTTGACAACGACTGGATCAATCCGTAGCGACCGACGACCAAGACGATGCTGGTAATTACGGAGATCAGGACCGCCCAGATGGCCGCATCGTTGGGCGTGGCACGCTGACCATCGTCGCGCACACCGTAGGCGGCTTCGTATTCATCCCACGATACACTGCGTTGAATTTCTGCTTCGATGATTTCGGCTTCGACTCTCTCCGTCTCCGTCGCTAATCCGGAACGTTCGCGGCGATTTAAAAACGATTCGAATTGTTGCAACTGCTGGGCGTCGGCCGCGTCGTTGTAATCGCGTCCCATCTGGGAAATGGGAGCGCTGATCGCGAGTGCTTGCCCAACACCGCCAACAATTCCGCCCAACTGCGAGATGCTGGCCAACCACATCAGCAACCAATACCAGACCAGCCAGTTTCCGCGACCTTGGATTCGAGGCCCGGGAACTTCGTCCAGTGCAACCAACGTGGTCTTGCCACTGATGATTGTGTAGCGTCCCAATTCGATCTGCGCAAAGACTTTCACAACGCAGCCCAACAGGATCAACCACAGCAGACTGAATCCGGCCTCGGCACCCGTCTTGGTCGTCGCAATCAATTCGCCACTGCCGACGATACTGCCCGCAACGATCAATCCCGGACCGATGCATCGAATCATCCGCAGCCAACTGGTGGGCGGATCCATCGGGCTGATTACGTCGTCCGCGGGGTCGGCAGGAGTCGTCGTTTCCGTCATGGAGCGCGCGAACCGAGTAAATCTTGATAAAGTCCGCGATTCATTACGCGGTTCAGAGTGCCAGTCGCCACTACAAAGCGTTTGGCAGATCGCAAATGCGGCCGAAATCTGACCCGTTGGCAGTTTCTTGTTGGAAAGTAGGGTGAAAGATCGCGAGGCGCCGGTCAAGCGAATACGTGGAGCACACGGGTGAATGGCAAAGATTTTTTGACGCGTGGTATCGTGTGGGAGCGAATCGATTGTGTCGCGTTGGATGATCGCCCGTCTTTCCACTGCCGTGGATTGTTTGCCGCGATTCGAGCGTTAAGAGCAATGCATCAGCAACCTCCGGTTTCGCGTTCTGCCCCCGCAATTCCACCGATACAACGCTTGAGAAGGGCAACATTGGCGTGATGATCGTCGCGAAACCACGCTCCGACGCGGCATTCTGGCTGTCCACACCGTTGCAAATGTCCGCTGCGGGGACCGATAATGCTACAGATCGTCGAGGATACGGATCGTCGAGAATATCGCCTGATTGCTCGATCACCCGAGACAATCGCCCGAGACAATCGCGATGTCGATTTGCGTTTCGATTCAAGGGGAGGTTTTTGGATCGAGTCATGATGGCGTTGGATCCGGTTTCCGATCGGACACGGGATTTTCCTCCTGCTCGCGTCCGCTACCCACAACCATTTTGAACTGCGACCCAGCGCTGCATGGCTGCAATGAATCCGCTTGATACGACGATCGCGGTCGTCACTCCCGAGAACATTGCCTTTGACTATCAATTGGCGGGCCCCTTTCGTCGTCTACCTGCCTATCTGATTGATCTGGCTGTTCGCTGGGGCATCATTTTGGGGGTTGTGCTGGTACTTGGACTCATTGGCGGATTCGCCGGCGTGTTTTCTTCGCTTGCCGGTCCGTTGATGCAAGCACTTACGGTGATCCTGATCTTTGTCGTCAGCTGGTTCTACGGCACGATCTTAGAAGCCTATTACAACGGTCGCACCGTTGGAAAATGGGCGTGTGGCATTCGGGTCATCGATGTCGATGGCCGACCGGTGTCTGGGCGGAGCGCCCTGTTGCGCAACCTGCTACGAACCGCTGATTTGGCACCCGTTGCCGCGTTGAGCCAAATCAACGAAGACGCTCCTCCATTCTTTTTGATTTCCACAGGGATGATCGGTTTGATCTCGATGATTTTTACCCGTCGAATGCAACGGCTGGGCGACTTGGCAGCCGGCACGATGGTCATTGTCGACGAAAGGGCTTGGCGATTGCCCGTCGCAAAAGTCGACGATCCGCGCGTGCCGGCACTCTCGTCCTACGTCCCCGGCGACTATCGCGTCTCGCGCTCCATGGCACGGACGCTGGCGGTGTACGCGGAACGCCGACATTATTTGACCCCCGCACGGCGTCGCGAAATTGCCCGACATTTGACCGATCCGTTGATCGATCGGTTTGAATTTCGTGCTGACATCGATCCCGATTTGCTGTTGTATTCGTTGTACTACCGAACCTTTCTGGCGGACTCGTCAGCCGAGGCACCCGATTTGGGACCGCTGCGAGGCTACAGTCCGCTGGCGCGTGATTCCGGCAAATTGCCCGAAGCAGTCATGGCGTCAAACGGCGGACCGAGTTCGGCCCGAGCAACCGGATCATTCAAGGGACCGCTACCATCCGCGGGATCAAATTTTACGCCACCGACCCCGCCAAAACCGGCTCCGCAAAAACCGACGGCTGCGGACAACCAGATTGCGCCTGCAAGCCCCACACCACCTATGCCGCAGCCTACGCCATCGCC
>JABDKS010001011.1 GCA_013002105.1 Pirellulaceae bacterium
CGCCCTGTACCCTGTAGCGTTGCCAAAAAGAGACCTTCGCCACCCAGGAACATACTCTTCAAGTTCCCCGCCCGTTCGATGTTGTATTGAATGTGGGGTTCGAAAGCGACCAGACAACCTGTGTCCACTCGCAGCGTCTCGTTGTTCAGTTGTCGCTCGATAACGGTACCACCAGCGTGAATAAACGCCATCCCATCCCCGACAAGTTTTTGCAGGATGAAACCTTCACCACCGAACAACCCTGTTCCGATCTTCTTATTGAACGCCATCGAAACTTGCGTCCCATGAGCTGCACACAGAAACGCGTTTTTTTGGCATAGTAAATCGTTACCTGGAATCGTCGCCAAATCGATCGGAATGATTTTTCCCGGGTAGGGTGCCGCGAATGCAACGTGGCTCTTGCCGTGTCCGTGATGAGTAAAGTGAGTCATAAAAATCGACTCGCCCGTAACAGCTCGTTTGCCGGCACTGAGCACTTTGCCAAAGAATCCTTGATCGGGCTGCGAACCGTCACCCATCTTGGCTTCAAATTCGATCCCCTCCTCCATGTACGTCATCGCGCCGGCTTCGGCGATCACGGTTTCTTGCGGATCAAGTTCCACGATCACCATTTGCATGTCGTCGCCGACAATTTGAAAATCAACTTCATGGCAATATTGTCGCTGCGAGCTGCTCGGCAGGATTTCCGCGATGTCTGCCATCACCGGCTCGGGTACCTCGATCACCTGCTTGCATGACGGACACCGCGCCCGTTTTCCCGCATACTCGTCGGAGATTTTCAGCTCTTTGCCACATCCACAAAAAACATTCATTACGTTTCCTCGATTGTAAATTTCGACCCAGCGATGATCGTAACACAACGATCAGGCGTGCCATAACAACGGGCACAGAAGCGACGCAGCCAAGGCGCAAGACAACCCTTTTCTCTATAAGAATTATCGTGAATTTGGTACAATCAACGTTTGTGATTCATGGAGAATAATGCAATGCAGCAGTTGTCAGATTTGGAACATATCCGCATGCGCCCTGGCATGTATGTCGGATGCACGACGGGCCGCGGTTTGCACCATTTGTTCTTGGAATTGCTGGACAACGTCGTTGACCAGTATTTGGCAGGCAAGGCAACAACCGTCCGCGCAGCTTTCGATGGCGATGTACTGGAGGTGATCGATGATGGGGACGGCCTACCATTTGATGTTACACACGATTCCGGTGTACCACTTGCCACGCGGTACCTGACAAAAATCCGCCGACACGCGCCGACTGCCGACGGGCACACGCCGCACGTGCATTTGGGCGGTTGGGGTGTGGGACTAAGAATCGTTACAGCCTTGACCCACACTTGCGAAGTCAACAGTTGGCGTACCGGCCAACTCTGGCGTCAATCGTTTACCCGCGGAATCGCCGATGGTCCCGCCAAAATCATCCGCCGAGGCGAAGAACGTGGCACGGTGATTCGAATCACGGTCGACAAAGGAATCTTTAAGGACCAAAGTTGGAGTTCAGACACGATTGATGATCGCCTGCGGCAAGCCGCCTATCTGATGGCGGGCTTGAGAGTCCAGACGCCCCAATGGGCAATGAAAGCGGACCGCGGGCTCGCCCAATTGGCGGAACAACTCTCCGGCCAGCAAGACGGATACACTGCGGACAATCGGCCAACGTTTCGCATGCACGGACACTTCGGTGACCTACACGTTCAGGTGGCAGCTATCAGTACGACAAGCAATGAAAAAACGCAGTGGCACTCGTTTGCCAACGGAAACATCAGCTACGAAGGTGGCACGCATTTGACCGCGTTGAAACGCGCCGTTGCGGCTTGCCGTTGGCGGCCATCGATCGCGATGATTCACGTCATCATGCAAACACCACGCTTTGCCGGACCCACCAAAACGAAGCTGGATGTGGACGAGATTTTTTCGCCGATCTACCAGTCAATCAAACCGCCCATGAAGCAGTTTTGCACCGAGCAAGGAATCTCTTGATGCTTGGCGGCTAAACGATGGCTTTTGCCAACAACTCTTTTAGCCGGGATGGGTCGGTCGCATCGGTCTTGGCGACGAATCCGCGTTTGTGCGCAAATCGAACGTCTTCGCAAGCTTCGATTCGCGAGAAGTCGACCAGCTTGTTGTCACGGTATCGCGTCAGGCCGTAACCGCTACCCCGTCGATCGGGATAGACCATCGCGACAATCTCTTGGTCCGGACATTCGCTGGCAACGAATTGCTCCAGCCCAAACGATGGGTCTTCGTCAACCGGATCGGTGCGTTCCAGGAAGATCGCTTGAATCGTTCGGCTGTCGGACGAGATCGTCCAATAATCACATCGATTTTTCAAATCATCCAATCGCCCACGCAGGCTGCGTAGATAACCGACCAAGTCGTCACCGATCATCTCCATGACTTGATAAAGCGGATCGTCCACTGCGTGCTGCGTCTGAACAGCGAACCGTCTCAACAGCGTGATATCGATCGGCGAAAGCAACGCGTTGAAGGCTGATGGAGGGATGCCCATTTCTCGTGCGGTCGCCATCGGCCCGCGCGTGTCGAGCCATTCAGCGGGCCCGAGCCAACTGCAAAATTGCTTCGCATCGTCGTACAGATCAATACTTTGCAAGACAAGTGACAACGCACACAGGGGTGCATGATCTCGCGGGAAATGGTGATGATCAAAATTCTGGAGCGCCGGATCGTGCGACCCGCCAACATCGACCACACAAATGTCAGGATCCGCGAGATCTTCGGCCGTCGGATCACGCCGTTGTATCGGCACACGATGCAAATGAGCCAGCAAACAGCAGGCCAGGAAATCGTCTTTGTGCGCGCTGCCCGGATGAGTAACGATGATTTTGATCGGCATAAGTTGGATTTGCTGACGCGTGGCAAAAAGGGTGCAAACCGAAAGTAGACCGGATGGATGCGGCCTGGCAATCGGAGGGACTTATCATGTCAATCAGAAATGAACGATGGTGCCGACAACGGCCAGGGCTGGTCGCACCTATACTAGTGCATCGGTCCCCAGCTAGATTCCAGCGTAGGCCAGGACCTGTC
>JABDKS010000105.1 GCA_013002105.1 Pirellulaceae bacterium
GCCTTGATCAATGGCGTGTTGAATCGTATTGCGGACTAGCATACGCGAGTGTTGCTGCGCCGTCGCTGAGTGCATCGCGGTTGCCGTGGTCGTCGGATTACTCGATGGCAACAGGACGCGATCAATCACGTGGATCACACCGTTGGCAGCGTCCAGATCGGTCTGCACCAATCGAGCCCCGTTGATTGTCGCGCCGCCGTCGGTTGGAACAACCTTCAACGTCCCGCCTTGCAACGACTGGGCCGCTCCCGCCGAGACGGCGTCTTCGCTGTAGACACGGCCAGCGACGACGTGGTTTTTAAGAATCGCGACCAGTTGCGCCTTGTTCTCCGGCTTTAACACGTTCGCAACGGTCCCGGCCGGTAGTGCGCCGAACGCGTCGTCGGTTGGCGCGAATACGGTCAATGGTTGGTCGCCGTTGAGCACCGGTACCAGATCGGCCGCTTGGGCCGCCGCTAACAATGTTGCGAATGTTCCCGCTTGTGTGGCGACGGCAGGAATTTTGTCTCCTGCTGGTAAGATCACCTGATCAATCACATGGATAATCCCGTTGGAGCAATTGATGTCGGTTGACACCACATTTGCTCCGTCGACGCGAACCCCCTGATCGTCGCTGACGATGTCAACACGCTGACCGTTAACGGTCTTTGCACCGGCAAGCTTGACGACGGCCGCTGCCGATACGCGGCCGGGTACCACATGGTAGGTCAGCACATCGACCAATTGCTGCTTGTTCTCGGGTTTCAGCAGTGTCTCGACCGTTCCATCGGGCAGTGCCGCGAATGCTTCATCGGTGGGTGCGAAGACCGTGAATGGCCCCGGACCGCTTAGTGTGTCCACCAAATCTGCCGCTTTGACTGCAGCGACCAGCGTATTGAACGATCCGGCGCCGACCGCCGTTTCGACAATGTTCTTTTCAGCTCGCACGCTCGATACAAAACCAACGGCGACCAAGCTAAAGACACAGCAATAGCGAACCAATGAATTTATCACACCAAAACTCCTGAAATGGCAAAGTAGTGAACCAGGGGCAATCGGGGATTCTGCCCAGATTGGCCACTGATCATCCCGACGAACAATTGCGTCGGGGATCAGTGCCACTATCACTGGCCGTCAAGGGTTCGGCGCAGGTGCTACCGCAGTTCGAACAATCGTATGGGCTGATCGTAGCACCTGGACCTGTCCTGCGCGACTTTGCCAGAACAGGTTCTGACACACAGAACTCAGCGTGATCGCTAGAAATTGACAACTTCTTTTCCGGCCCTGGTCAACATTTTGCGGAGCATATCGGGATCGGTTTGCTCGCTCAGTTGCAACACAGCGCCGTCACCCAAACCGATGGATGTCGTACCATTGTCGACTCCCAAACCTGACCAAGGATTCTCCATATTGGGCTCCCAGTCCTGCGGTCGTGTCCACTCGACCGCGGACTCCGCATCGGTTTGAACCGTCATGATCGTGTTGCTCAGCCCGTCCATGACGTCGCGAAAACGGGTCGGACCATCTTTGCTGAACATCAGTCCTTCGCCGACGGGAACTTGATACACCGTCTTGTTAGGTTCCACCTGCATGCGCGGATGTTTGAAAACGGCGGGCATTTGATCCAGCAGCTTGATGTTGTGATCGCTGTCCCACGGCTCGTCTAAACGAAATTGCTGGTACAGCGCCTGCTCTTCGATGAACGGCAGCACATGCACACGCCAACTCAGCAACGGTTTGCCTGCTTCGTCGCGATTGACGGCGAGTGGTAACTGGCGGTAGGCACTGTGGTAATTGTGCATTGCCAAACCAATCATCTTCATGTTGTTACTTGACTGAGCCCGACGAGCGGCTCCGCGAGCGCCTTGGACAGCAGGTGCCAGCAGGCCGACCATCATCGCTTGAACGGCCAAACCTTGACTGGGCGACGTTGACATTGTCAACCGACGGCCCGAACGTTCCGGTTTCAGCATGGCACTGATCTTGTCGGCGATACGAGTCGCGTACGCGCGTGTTGCGTCGGGAACGGCGCCTTCGCCTTGCAAATTATTTTCCATTTCGGCCATTGCCATCTGACGTCCCATCTGCACGCCGTCGGCCAATAGCTGCTCGATTTCTTGTGCGGCTGAATCATCACGAGCCAACATGACCAGCTGAACGCCATTCTCGCTGTCTTCCAAATTCACACGCAACAACACCGCGTCCAGCAAATTGGGCAATTCAGTAAATGGCGCCAGCGGCGGTGGAATTTGATCCACCACCGTTTGCAGCAAACCATTGATCATCGGACGCACCGGCTCGATCGCAACCAAGATACTCAAGTGTCCATCGTGGCTGACGGCACTCGCCAATTGTGCCAAGGTACCGGTGCCACTGCCGTCGGCCGCCTTCAACAAACTGTCAAGATAATTCTCCGAGGCAACGACGATCGTGCTTGGATCGGCCTGATGCATCACGACGCCCGGTGGGCCATTGATCGGATAGACGGTATGCCCGTCGACTTCACCGGCGGCATCGGCACGAACGATTTGCGGATTCAACTCGTTCATTGTCACAGGACGAGTCAGTTTAAAAATGATCCCCGCCATTGGTCCGCTCGGCCCGGGAGACGCGACCACGACACGAATGCTTTCGCAATCTGCTGGCGAAATTCCCACATTGTCCAAACACCACGCTTCGGCAATCTCCATCGGATACAGTTTCGTTGCATCACTCGTCATCACCTTGGCTGGTTGCAGCACGCCAGTGACGACTCCATCAATCGGCAGATACTGACCACCCAATTTTCCCGTGGGTGTCTGAGCATTGGCGGAGATGGGTGACAACAAAGCTCCAACCAGAGCAATGCACGTGAAAGTGCGCGCGGCTGACGCGATGGTGGCGAAGGAAAACGACATCGTTTGGGTGGCCTCAGGAAAGGGGGGATGAAAGGCAGCAGTGGTAATACTCCGCCGATCGGCGACTAAAACAATGGCCGACCGAAACAGACGCCAAGGCGAGGATTCAATTACACGCTTATTGACAATTTCGAAGTCGCGCACTGGCGGAAGTCACGTCACTGGCGATGGGAATCTCCGCCCATCGACGCAAATATTGTAGCAATGCCGGACGCGGCGATCAGGTTGCCAGTAGGCAAACTTTATCGACTGGCCAGAATTTCGTAACTACGTCGCGTCATCGCTCTAGGCCGAATGCAACGATCGCGCATCCGTTGCGTATTGCTTGCAGCATACCGCCTGGCGGTTGTTTTTGTGTCGTGAGGGTTCGCAGCGGAGATGTACTCAGCGGCCCGCCCAACGGGACGGTACCGATCAAGAGTTCACCTGTGTGTCGTCGATGCCATGGGAGTCTGTCTGCGCCCGAATTCCCGACGCTGACGTCCCAAAAACTGCGACCGTTCGTTCGCCTCGGCCCTTCCCACCGCACGCGATGTTTATGCCTCCTTTCCACCTCAGCACGGATGATCCCAGCGAGAGCGTTTCATTACGTCACGACGCGATCTCGACCCACCGCTGGGCGCTGACCATGGTCCAGCGGATCCGCCAGCGATCCGTTCGTGTCGGCAAAATGAACCGATCAACATTGATCACCGCGTACGACCGGTTACGCGACCGCGTTGAAACGAACGAATCACTCCTTCGAGTCGGAGT
>JABDKS010000117.1 GCA_013002105.1 Pirellulaceae bacterium
GCCCTCCCCGTCACACTCGCTAAAGCTCGGTGCCGACCCTCCCACGAACAAGTCTCTATTACATGGATGATTTAGCGCGTGGGAGGGTGAATTAAAGAAGCTATCAATCAGCCGACTTGTGGGTAAAAACAAAGATCCCACCGCCCAAGCCATAGTATCCATATTCAATCACGCGCGATCCCGGCGAATCGTATCTAAACGTCTGACCCAAACAACCATCGCATTCAAAGGACTTGGAATGCCGCCCCATCTCCATCGATCTCTTATCATCATCACCGCGTTGCTCTGCTGCGCAGCGTCGATTGCATCTGCACAGACACGACCGTTTGACCTACGGTCCGAGATACTGACGCCGTCTGTAAAATTCGATCCGCGAGACCCGGCATTTCACGAAATCCGGCTGCGGGGACAGATCGATGTCAACGGCGACGGTCAGGGCACCCTGACGCTGGATCCCAACGGGCCCACATTCGATGATTTCGGCACCGGGCTGATGGTGCGAAGCACCCAACAGCCGTTGAAATTGGAAGTAGCGATCCAATTCGTTCGCACCGGTCGGACACAAATTCAAGCCGGACCACCGCCGGAGCAATGGCACCTGTACCGCATCAAGAACGACCAGCTGAAAACTTCGATCGGTCTGGCCGCCCCCAACCGCCAGCTCACATCGGGCCGATTGCTGGTGTACGGACCGGATAACAATATCGTATCGGTCATTCCCCTCAATCGCTCCTTCGCATCCGATACGCCACCTTTGCCCTGTCATCCCGGCTGCTTTCCAGCAGGGACGCTCGTCACCACGCCGAGCGGATCCGAACGCATCGAAAACCTGGCGCCGGGATCGGTGGTGATCACACTGGACGATGACGGAGCTCCCCAGCCGCGTCCGATCCGAAACATTTTCGTGGTCGACAACGACGTTTTGAAAATTCAAACGGACTTTGGTTCCTTCGTCACAACCGAAACGCAACCGCTGCGATTGGCAAACGGAACCACCACCGGCGCCGGCGCACTCTCACACGCCGATGCGATTCTACGTTGGGAAAGCGGCAAAACCATTCCCGCCAAGATTCTATCGATCCAGAAACAGTACCGAGCCACTCGAGTCCACAATTTAGTCTTCGACCAGACCACGCACTTCATCGCCAACGGTTACATCGTCCGCAGCAAACCGCCCCCGCCAAAGTAGACGACGCTACTAGATCGCAAAAGCACGTAGCGGAACTCGCCAAGAGTTTCGGTCACACCTTGCAAAGATCGTAGCGGAACTCGCCAAGAGTTTCGGCCACCCCGTGCGCAAAGACCGTAGCGGAACTCGCCAAGAGTTTCGGGCACCCCTTGCAAAATGACCGTAGCGGAACTCGCCAAGAGTTTCGGTCACCCCTAGCAAAACGCTCGTAGCGAAACTCGCCAAGAGTTTCGGCCACCCCACACCACGCCGCGAACACCGCATCCCATCTCGCCATCACGCTGAAAAACTTTCACGATGACGGTCGACGAATTCCTGAAACCGAATTTCACACGCCGCGGCTGATTGCGTAACGTGCGACTTTGGGTCGCTTCGCCATGGATTGCTCAATCGGCGGCTCCTTGAGCCGCTGTAATCTGAATCTCATCGATATACGGGCCGCCACTATTGAGGGTGACTAGACGAAGACTGTTTCCACCTCGCTGGAATTTCACTTTGACGACGACGGTTGCCCAATCGTTGCCCCAGTTTTTGGTATTGGGAAAAAACAGATCCGATTGGATGACTTTGCCGTTATGGACCAGCTTCATCTTTCGCCCGCCGCCTTTGCCCGATTTACAGCTGTACCGTATCGCAACCTCGCCGTCATACGCGTCGCCATCATTCTCCTGATACCACTCGACAAAGGCACCCGCATTCCAACCGAAGTCCAGATAGCCGGTTCCGTTGTAGCCCTGTCCATTCGTCGCAACACGCGCCTTTTGAAAGTGAGCCTCCTCGGCCTGATCGCCCATCGAATTCGTCGTACTCGGTGAAACTTGATCGGCACTCCCCCAATGGAGTCCCTGCTTGGGACCAAAGCGTTCACGCATCGTCATCAACAACTGGTCGCCACGATAGACCGCGGCGTTGACCACAGCGTCGGAATCCAAGGTGAACGGGCCGGTGTATTCGGTTTGCGGTTCTCCGGTATCGACGCTGTAGAGAATCTTGAAATCATCATTCGCCGTGCTACCCCGCAGCGCGATCGATTGCACGTCGATGCTAACGGTATGCGATGTCATCTGTTGCTTCTCGCCAAGAATCGCAGCGGCAACGACGGCGACGTCACCCTCGGGGGCAGTCACATTGAGAAAACACCGCGCCAGTCCAAAAAACGCGGTGCGCGACGTCTGCCCAAAGTTATTCTCGGTATTGACCGGATTGCCGCTTTCAAGCGAAACGATCCGAGCAGGGCCATCGACGTGGTAGTGAATTCGGTTCTCCGCATAAGGATTCAAAACCCCTTGCGTATCCACTTGCCGCGCCGTGATGATCGGGTCGCGTTCGCCTTCGGCAGACAATCGCAGTGCTGCAGGTGCCCCGGCAGTTTGCTGCACATGCCGTGTGACTTCGACGCCATCTTTGTACCCGATGGCTGTCAGTTTGCCGGGCGTCCATGGCACCATCCATTCGCATTGCATCTCGTCCCACTTCCTACCGGGACGATCTTTACCGAGCGACTGCTCGTTAAGAAACAGTTCTACCTCGTCACAATTTGAATAAACCCAAACGGGGATCTTGGTGCCGGCGGCCATCTTCGGATGCGTCCAATGGGGCAGGATGTGCGCCATCGGTTCGGTCGTCCATTGGCTTTGATAAAAGTAATAGAGATCTTTCTTGAAACCGGCCAAATCGAGCGCGCCGCCCATGAACGCGCGAAACGGCCAGCCGCCATGTACATAGCCCGCCTCGCCTACATAATCGAATCCCGTCCAGCGAAAGTGACCGCTGTACCAGGGCAGATCGCGCATCAGTTCCCAATTCTTGCGCGCCGTGATCCGGACCATCGCATTGTCATAAGACGAATTGAAAATCTGCTTCCGTTTTTTTCGCTCACTCGGTGCGATCCAGTCGTAGGTAAAGATCTCCTTGTCGGTTAGATCGGGCAGCGGGAAAGGTTCGTGTCGCCCCAGCGGTCCGTCACGAAACCAGCTCTGTGTTCGATAGTAGCCACGCACTTGCCAGGTGTGCGGTGCTTCGGTCGCGACAAATGGTTTTTCGGGAGGTGGTTGCCGAAAAAAACGACGACTCTCCGAAGCACCATTGACCCCGACCACATCCATGAACTCCGATCCGGAATGTCCCGACGTGACCAAGCGTGTTGGGTCCAGTTCATGGCAAACCTGGACGAGCCGGGGGGCAATCTTGCCGTGCGTTTCGTTGCCCAAACTCCAGATCACCACCGACGGGTGATTACGGTTCGCTTTGATCCAAGTCCGCAGGTCGCGTTCCCACCACTGATCAAATGCCTGTTTGCCATAATCCTGCTTGGCTTTTTTATTCCAACCATCAAAGATCTCATCCATCACCAACATGCCCAGTTCGTCACAGAGATCGTAAAAGGCAGGCACTTGGGGATTGTGCGCCGTGCGGATGGCATTACAGCCCATGTCTTTAAGTAGCCTGATTTTCCAGCGGATCAGTTCATCCGAATACGCCGCACCGACCGGGCCGGCTTCCAGGTGATCGGCGACACCACGCAACTTGACGTTCTCGTCGTTCAGCCAAAAACCGCTCTCGACCTCCCAGCGAATCGTGCGAACGCCGAACCGAGTCATGGTTACGTCACCGCGACCGAGCGTACTCTTGACGTGATAAAGCGTCGGGCTCTCGGGACTCCACAACTTGGGATCAGCGATTACCAAATCCTGCGCGATTGTCTGGCGGTCGCCGGCGGAAATCTGAACGTCGGCTTGTGTCTCTGCGACAACCACCCGGTCGCGATCCAGGACTTGTGTGGTGAGTGTCGTTTTGACCGTTTGATCAGAGTCGTTGGATACTTCCGTCGCCACTGCGACCGTCGCGCTGTCTGCGTCTACATTCGGCGTTCGGATCTGAACCCCGTCCTTGGCGACATGAACCGGATCGGTCGCCAAGAGTCTTACCTGCGCATAAATCCCGCAACCATGATACCAGCGTGCTGAAGGCTCAAGACGACAGTCCACCCGCACGGCGATAACGTTCTCTCCTGCACGTAGATGATCTGTCAGCTCGTAATGAAACGGGATATAGCCGTAGGGCCGCTTGCCCAGGCGATGGCCGTTGATCCACACTTCGCTATTCATGTACACGCCATCGAAGTGAATCGATACACGTTTGCCTTGCCAGTTCGCTGGCAATTGAAAATGTTTTCGGTACCAGCCAAGTCCACCCGGCTTGTATCCACCGGATGCCCCTTGAGCGGCGTCGGGCGCGTAGTCGGCCTCGAACGCCCAATCATGCGGGACACTCAAGACACGCCATTGGCGATCGTCAAAGCCCACCTTCTCCGCGCCCGACTGTTCACCGAGTGCGAACCGCCAATCGGAATCCATGTCGACGACCTCGCGTGCGTCGCCCGTGCTGGCAAAGATGCACGTGACGATGCATGCGATGCAAATCCTTTGAATCGTTGAGATACTGATATTCATTCGATCGATAGCGGCACGCTTGCGCTGCTGGTAGTGGGATGCGTAAGGGTTGACGTCGCGACAACTCCATTCGCGAAAGGATGAACCATCATAGCTCAGCCCAACGACTTGGGTTTTCGAGGAACCTCTATCCTCATCCCCGCCCGGGTCGACTGATCGACCGAACTATTCAGATTGTTGCCCTGGGATTGGAGGTTCAACGGCTTCGACGTTGCCGTTTCGATCCGCATCTGGCTCGGAACGCTGGCTGTCACCTTTTCCGTCCAACTCATTGACGTCCACGCCGCAAAGGATGAATGTTCGCGTCGCTTGCTCCGACTTGGAGTCGGCAGATTTCGAGCCGTGATCCGACTCATCTGCGTTCGTTATTCGACGCCACGCCAGTGCTTCGTCGCCGCGTCGTAGTTCCTCAAGCAAGTCAATCAGATTCGAAACGTCATCATCGGTGCGGACTTCGCTCGCCGCCATCTTGGCTCCGATGGAGTGCGTCTCTTTAAGTAGCTCTGCTCGCCGCGACGCCTCTTTTGCTTCGCTTTGAAAACTTAGTTGCTTCAGCGACTGACTATAAAGTGAATAGACGACGTGGTCGGTTTGATCAATCAGCAATGCTTTGCTGAAACAACCTACGGCATCAGCATGTTGATCTTGGTGGGCGAAATAGGCGCCTCTGACCAGCCATGTGTCCGCGTATTGATCGCCAGAATCTGCCGCTCTGGCGATCCATTTTTCGACGCCGTCGAAATCACCCAGGTGGACATAGATGCGTCCCAGCAGCGCCTGGCCTTCGGTTGATATCGGGTCCAGTTGTTCCAACTGTTCGCGGGCTAGCTGCCAATCGTCTTGGCCGATCGCGTTTCGCGCCATCCCCAGCGC
>JABDKS010000131.1 GCA_013002105.1 Pirellulaceae bacterium
ACCCGATGCCCTGCAACATTGGCGTAACGGAATCTGACCAGTGCCAACGACCAACATCCATTGGCGCAATCGCCAAATTGGCAAACATCAAAACACCCGTCAGCCTCAAGACGATCTTGTCCCACAACGGAACGCCCGGGCCAGGCGTGAATCGCTCGCGTACCAAACCGGGGTCCTGGCGAAACACCACCCATACCATCGCCAGATGCGAGGCGGTGAACACCACCAGCGTCGCCCAGAACCAAGGCAGATCCAAACGTCCTGCAACCCCGAACAGCATCGCGCCCAACGCAACGTAAGTCAGAATAGAGACGATCAGAATTTTTGGCATGGTACGAAGATTTTTTGCATGGTACGAAGTTCGGAAAAGTGGGTTCGCGAACGGCGCGAGAGATTTTGCGAGCCGTTTCATCTTGCCGTCTCGAATTCACGGGCACCTGGGCGGGGCTCCGACGTGAGATCCGTTTGCGCTGTCCGCTGGTCGCTCGGTGGCATCGACGTAACTCTGGAGTTGATCGAGTGCCGGTGTAGCAATCCCTGACTGCTGAGCCAGTTGGCGGAACTCGCGAGCGATAGCTTTCACCTCGTCACGCGCGTTGGAAGCGTGACCGATCTTGACGCTCCATGCTTTGTCATTGAGCTTGCGTCTCATCATTGCCACCAAGAGGAATTCAGGAATCCAGCGGAAAACCTGATGGATTGATGGCGTGATCGGAATGTCCAGCGAGGAAAGCACGCGAAAACCTTCTCGGATCGCGCGAATCATCAGGCCAAGTGCTTCGCGGTTGTGCTTCAGTTGACCGATGTCTTCGTTCGCCATGTACAACGCGCCCGCAGTCGGGATGATTTCGGCAACGTGAGTCTTGAGCCAGGCATCCATGTTGGTGGAAATCGAAACCGGAAAACCTGCATCCTTCAAAGCGGATGCGATCACTTTGATGCGTTCCGATTCGGCACCATCGATCTCGCCAATCGTCGTTGGTTGTTCGCCTTTGTCGAGGATAAGAAATCGGATGCGATCGTCCTGACAAATGCCTGCCGCCCCCGGGAAGCCGAGCAGGACTCGCTCGCGACCAAGCGATCGGATCATTTCCTCCGATCCGCCCGCGTTGTTTCCGAAGAACATGATGCTTGGCGTGTTTTGATTTGCAGCCAGGATGGGCAGGACTTCGCAGACCCGGTGTCGCGGCAGGATCACGAGTACCAAATCGTAGGCGTCATCGGGAGCTAGACTTTCGACCGCCTCAACGCGCGTGGTCGTCTCTTCCCCGCTGACGAAATCCTGCAAACGAATTCCGTGTTCGCGAATTTCACGCAATCGCCGACCTCTCGCGAGGATGTCAACGTTGTTTCCTGATTCCTTCAACTTCGCCGCATACAGCGAACCGATGTTTCCTGCGCCATAAATCAGAATTTTCATGACTGACTCCTTTGCCGATTTGCATACCGCTGATCAACGCTCTTTACGTTTTTCATGCGTTGAAGATCCGAGTTCCAAGGCGCCTCGATAGCGAAAGCGAGTAACGCAAATCCGATCATCGCCAAAGACGGCGCCCAAGGCGATTGCGCACCTGTTGCCTGATATACTCCCCAGGTTGCTGCAAAACTCGCCGACCAAGAAATGAGCGTCACGGCCGGCAAAGTCCAGCTCGCGTTGACACTGCGCGTCTTGAACGCCGCCAACCCCATCACGATCGTCAAGACACCCAAGGCAAACCAACCGCCGCCAGCAAGTTTCATCAGGGCCAAAATCAACGTCTGAACGCCTGCATCCAATTCTTGCCACGGGGCACCGACTGCCTGAGCGTGATAAGACATGAACTGTCGTGCAGAGAAGTAGGTTGTCCCCAGCGAAATGTCTACCGTTCCAGCAACGAGGTAAATTCCAAGTGCCAGTTTCCTACGCATATCGGAGCTCTCCAGACATGAGCCGCTAGCCGCGGTTGAACCCGCCGAAAACCGTGGCTAGCGCCAAAACGGCTCGGACTGTGGTCGAGTTTTTTAATTTGATTGCTGTCGATGTTCATTTCTGCATGGCGTGTGCCTTGTTTTGATTCTCGCAAGCGCTGAGTGCATCGCTGCAGAACCACTCGGATCCGACAGGAATACGTTCCCCAGTTTCCGTCAGTAAGTCGAACTTCATTCCCGCGTTTTCAATAAGACGTGCGATGATCTTGTCTGCGATTGCCGCACCGGGCGTCCAAAAGCCGCCAGGCAAAGCATTTTTTGGAAGTTCCCGCGCTAAACACACCGCCACTTCTCCAATCATGCGACTTGACGAGCCATATCCAGGATCGCGGTCGCCGCTAACCACGAGCTTCAAGCGATCATCCGATCGCGTTCGAGCAATGAAATGAAACTCAAATCCTCCTTTCTCCCTCAACTTTTTTGACGGTCCCTCGCCGGGGTTAGGCAAGACCGTAGCGTTCATCAATGTGCGCATCGGCCCGAATCTGTATGCCCGATAAAGCAAACGAGAAACCAAGGCCAACAAGCTGGCAGCAAGTCTGCCGCCCACATCCCAGCCTTCGTCGTAGGTGAAATCGGTTCCGTACGGATAATTCAGATGCGCGTTCGTGGCATGGACGACCCGCGTGTTCACGATCGCCATGAAAAAGGGTCCGAGCCATACGCCGGACTCAGAGCGCCGAACAGCAGCAATATCTGGTTGCGTTACACCGCTGCGTCGGTCTGGCGGGCAGATGGCATAGGGATTGTCTAGAATGGCCGCCACCTTGTCGTCGCGCGCCGCATCGTTGTGCATGCCGCCAAGGCTTGAGATGGTGCCGCCGCTAAATTTGCCACTGAAGGACTTCACCTCGTTCGTGACATGTGCGAGCCCGCAACCGAACCGCTTTTGGGCAATTTCATTGAGAAACCAAACGCCCAAATCTGAAGGCAGCGAGTCGACGCCGCAACAGCTTATTATTCTGGCGCCGGTAGCTCCCGCTTGAGCGGCGTGTCGATCCATCATTTCCTGGATGAACGGTAGCTCGCCGGTTAAATCGCAATAGTCGGTCCCACTAGCTGCACATGCCGCAATGAGCTCTTTGCCATAAAGCGCATACGGGCCAACGGTCGAAAGGACCACTTTGGTGTTTTCAACCATTGCACCAAGGAATTGACGATCGCGAGCGTCCCCGACAACGATGGGAAGCTCTTCGGTGCCAGCTCCTAACCAAGCGCGCGTATCTTCCAACTTGCGCCGGTTTCGTCCGCCGATCGCACAGCGAATCTCACCATCGACACCATAAGTTTGATGCAAGTGCTCTGCGACGAGCCTGCCGACGAAACTAGATCCGCCCCAGAGCACAATATCGAATTCGGGTCTCTTCGTCATTTTGAAAGCCTCGGTGTTACCTTGCGAATGGCTGACCAAGCGATCGGCGTTGTGGCAGATCGACCGCAATGAGCGTGCCAACTTGCGCGTATCACTCCTTGATGGCACGCAAGATGCAATCAGATGCTCTCGTGTCCGATCCATTGCAACACGTCACGGTGCGATAGGGAGAACTGCTCGATGTTCAAGCTGCTCATTACCTACGCGACGTATGACGGCCACACGGCGAAGATTACAGAACACATTGCTGACGCCGTGCGTGACGCCAACTGTGCGGCGGAAGTGTGCGACTTGGCGCGCATCCAGCCGAAGCGACCGCTAGGAGCGTACATTCGCTCTCGATGCGGTGCAAACAAACAAGCCAACATCAATGGTTCCCGAATGAAACGAGACGGCGTGTTTCAGGAATCCGCGACGCTCCTTTCGGTGAGAACGACTAGAGAGGATTTAGTATGAACGGTGCAATTTTTTACTCGGGCAAACGCGGAAGTACGGCGCAGTACGCTCAGTGGATCGGTGAGGCGACCGGCGTGCCAGTGTTCGACGCGAACGACACGCAGGCCAACCCAGCCGATTACGATTTTCTGATCATTGGTAGCTCGGTGATCCTCATGAAGATGACGATTCGGAAATGGGTTCGAGCAAATTGGGATGGAATTAAGAAGAAGCCGACGTTGCTGTTTTCGGTGAGCGGGGTCGCCGCAGATGACCCCCTGCTCCAATCGTGGCTGCGTGCAAGCTATCCCGAAGAACTTGTCGACCGGGCGCACCACTTTGGGCTTGGCGGTCGTCTTGACCTGAGTAAGTTCAGTTGGTGGATGAAGCTGTTTATGCGAATAGGCTCCTACACGAAACCGACCGCAGAAAAGAAACGAGACATGCAAGAAGGATTCGACCGCGTGGACAAGGCCAGCATTGCACCGATCGTCGAGTGGGCTAAGGCCAAAAAAGAAGAATCGCCCTCCGTCGATGCCGCGTAAGACACGCATACCGAACCAAGCAAATCATCGGTGCAACGAAACGATCCGCATGTGATGGTGGAATCCAAGGTAAACCTTCCCGCCGCGCAGTGTGACACCTGAGTGGACACGGCATTTGTTTTGCGTATCGCAGTGGTGGGCGCAAAACAATCAGGAGAATCCAATGAGCGAAGAAACTTCAAACGCTAACGCAAAGTGGGATGTTATCGTCATCGGTTCCGGCATGGGCGGGATGGTTGCGGCTGCGGCGCTCTCTCGAGTCGGTCACAAGGTTCTGTTGCTGGAACAATACAGTTCGCTTGGCGGCCAGACACACAGTTTTTCCCGAGAGGGTTTCACGTGGGACGCGGGGATTCACTACCTCGGCAAAATCGGAGCGTCGGAGCAAACGGAGAATGCCGTTCTTGACTGGCTAACTGACACGCCGATTGAATTTGCGCCCGTGGGAGCCATCTATGACACGCTCCATATCGGTGACGCTCCACCGCTTCATTTGTCGCGTCCGTCTGAGGCTCAGAAACTGGATTTGAAGGAACGTTTTCCCGACGAAGGCGATGCCATCGACGCGTGGTATAGCGCGATGCACGATGGCCTTGAGGCTTTTGAAACGGTTGCGCAAGCGCGTTCGATGCCAAAGGTATTCGCTTCAGCGGTCAAATGGTGGAATGGCCGGAGAATCAAGCGTTGGTGCGAGCGAACAACCGCGGAAGTGGCCAACGATCTGACCGATAACCCGGAACTGGCCGCTGTATTCTCCGCGCAATGGGGCGATTTCGGTGGCCGACCCAGCACGACAAGTTTCGCGCTCCACGCCGCGGTCGTTGGGTCCTACCTTGATCGCGGTGGTTACTACCCGGTCGGTGGTGGCTCCGCGATTGGGCAACAACTTCTTGCGACCATCACGTCCGCTGGCGGCGAAGCTCGCGCCGGCGTCACCGTGCAGTCACTGCTGTTCGAAGATGATCGCGTTGTTGGCGTTGCGACGTCTGATGGTGAAGAACTCTATGCGATCAAGGTGGCTTCCAATATCGGCGCACGAGAAACGGTCGATAGACTGCTTCCGCAAGATCACCACCATCAATCGTGGGTAGATGAAATTCGTTCACTCGGCCGGAACATCTGCCACTTTTCGCTGTTCCTAGGATTTGCCGGCGACATCGAAGCTGCCGGTGCTACGAAGGCCAATCATTGGCTGTACCCGAATGGCGAAACGGACGTCGTTTGGACCGATGCACCGGACAGCGTACCGCCCGCGATGTTCGTCTCGTTTGCATCCTTGAAAGACCCTGCACATGATCCGGGGCCCGCACGCAAACATTCCGGAGAACTCATCGCTTGGGCAGATTGGTCGACCGTCGAGCGTTGGGCGAAGCTGCCGCCCGGCCAGCGCGGCGAAGATTACAGAGAGTTCAAGACTCGAGTGGACGCAATATTGTTTGAACAGCTACAGAAGTACTTCCCGAGGCTTGCAGAGCTGGTGGTATTTCGCGAAGTGGCGACACCATTGGTAACAGCTTCCATCACCGGTCACACAAAGGGCTCGTTCTATGGCCTCGATGTGACGCCAAAACGAGTACTGTCGGATGCTCTTCGCATGAAGACGCCAATCGAAGGCCTCTATCTGACGGGACAGGACGCTGTCTCACCCGGCATCCCCGGCGCGTTGTGGGGCGGAATGCTTTGCGCCGCCAGCATCGACCCCAAGGTCTTCACGCATCTGGGTGGATAGATTGATACCACCAGCTACGTGGTTGGATCAAACAAAAAGTGGCGAAATGACCGGGGGTATTTCAAGTCGGGGCGACAAGACGGCTATTGACCTTTTTCGCCGTGGCGTCATCGCTTCTTCGACGCGATCCCCGTGATTTCGGTCGTTCGTCGACGGGGATTACTTGAGTGCGTGACGAACGCCGCCGTGCGACAAAATCACGTGCCTATCTGCTCGGCTGGATCTGCGAGACCGATGCGAGTTAGCTCTACGCGCAACTGAACGAAGTTGGACCAGCTTCACGCACGATGCCGATCTGGCTTGACGCTTCGGTCGGAACACCGCTGTCAGTTGTCAGCTTCGGCGCAGTTTCCTCTTGATCTGATCCGCGAATCTTCGAAAATTGCGTCGAAGGGATTTCGCTTCGACGCGGAGGACGATGCAACCGCCGCGCGCAGCGTGACCGAATTGCAGAGACTTCCAAAGGCCAGTTTCGCACCTTTGACGTTCTGCGACGCGCCCGGTCGATGTGATCGACCACACGGACTTAGAGAAAAGAGCTTGTCAGCGGGAGTAATT
>JABDKS010000184.1 GCA_013002105.1 Pirellulaceae bacterium
TTCGGTAGCCGTGCCGGCATCAGCCGTGCCTGCCAGCCAGCTTGCCAAAGTGCGAATACCGGGTGCTGTCGCCGTCATCGAAACGAAATGAAATAGCGATGTATGACCGAGCAAATCCAAGTCATCAGCAACGTCGCGCTGATCCTCGGCCAAAGTCACGGTTGCCAGTTGTTCCGTCAGTCTTTTGGTCGCCAGTTTGTTCCAGTCACGATTCAATCGCGAGACCAAGCGTTGAAAAACAGCGCGGATGCGATGCAGATCATCCAACTTGTCGCGAACCGGTTCGTTGGCCACCACCACGACGATGAACGCGCCCAACAGTACCCAACCGGTAATCGAAATCCAGGAACCGACGTCGGAAAAGTAACCGAACAGCCAAGCGGTGATCGCTAAAAAGAACAGGACGACGCGCACCGTGCCAAAGCGTCCATCGATTGCTTTCAATCTGGCACGTTCGGCGTCGATCGATGCGACCTGAGACTGATAACGCTCCAGCGCTGCGGTCGCGTCTCCCAAATCCGTGTGGGTTGATGATTCGTCGACGCTCAAGCCGATTTCGCCTCCAACTGCGACCGCCGGACCGGCACACCGGTTCCGCCTTCGACAACTTTCAATGCCACCCGATCTTGCAAGTTCGGTCGAAAGATTGTCAACAGCAACAACGGCAAGAACCAGGCGATATACAGGCCGCCGCCATAGCCGTGACAAAACTGTGCAAACACCATCATCGCGGCCGAACAACTAATCAACGTGCCCAGATTCTTTGGAGACGGCCAAACAGCAAAGTAAGCGCTCAGAATCATGAATCCCACGATCACCGGCAGCCGGTAATAGGGACTCCAGCCCAATCCCCATATTCCACGCGGTTCCATCGTCGGCCAGATCAAGCCGAACATCAACTGAAAGTGCCCCACCAGCGAACCGGCTCCGCCCAGCGATAACAGCAGTACCAACACGCCCAGCGTCGCCACCACACCCATGACGAATCGGCGCACGCCCCGGCGCCAATAAAAGCTGATCCACAGCGGCAACAAAAACATCGGAAAATAAACTAATCCGGCAGCCAGTCCAAAGAAGATCCCAGCGATCAAAGGCTTGCGATAACAGAGCACTGCCCACAGCAACAGCGCTGCCGGAACGGCATGATCGACGCGACCGGTCATCTGCGCCGTGTACGGCAGCATCAGATACAACGCAGCGCAGCCCACGCCGGCTGGTAAATTTCCAAAGTGGCGGCCGCCGATCAAAACGACACCGGTGACGATGGCCAAGTGTGCTGTGATCGCCATGATTTTCGCCAACATCGTCCAGCGATGCTGCGACGGATCAAGTTCAGCTTTAGTCGGTGGTACCTCGCCTCCCAACGCGTCACTGACCGGACGAGTCGTAATCGTCGGCAACTTATGCATCAAGGCATAACCAGGTGGCAACCTGGGTCCTTGCTCGACACGCATCCGCGGTGTGCTGGTAACGATGTTGCCCATCATAAAGACAAACAACGAAATGCTAATGAAGTACAAACCGCCGGTCGTCAAATTTGGATTCAGCAGCGGACGCCGAACCATCAGCGGGTCCAGCAGCAAGCGAATCAAAATACACAACTGAACGATAAATAAAGTGATGAAGCCATAAAACTGAATCTGATGGGATGTGTGCCCGTTCGTTGCTAATTCAGATTCGATTTCCGTTTCGATCTCGGCATCGGTGATCTCGGTGCTGACATCCGGACTGAGCAGCGGATCTGCCGTTGGCTGGGGCACAGCCGATTCCACCTCACTGGGGTCAACCTGCGCCGGCACGAGTGCCGTCAATGTGTGCGCGGGTCTTGATGGAGCATCGCTTTGGCTGTCGGCCGGCGGTGATGGATGACGCGGCTGTTCGGTCTTCACCGCGGCGACTTTTTCAGATTCCAATTGACGGAGCTGTCGGCGGCGTCCTTCGTGAACCATCAACAGCCCGGGAGCAAGCAAAATCAGCAACACGATGTCGAGATTTCGAACACTCCAAAACCGATGAAAAACGAAGAATAAACCAATCGTCAAGAATGACGACATGTAAACCCAAGTCGTCGGGTCGGGACGTTTATAGTACAGCAG
>JABDKS010000204.1 GCA_013002105.1 Pirellulaceae bacterium
TTCAGCAGCTTCGACATAATGGTGACTCCATTCACAGGCAATTGACAATCAGATTGCGGAATGAAATCAGAATCTGCTAGAAAAGCACCACCCCAAAAGACCCTTAAAGCCCTGGGTCCTGGCCTACGATTGATCCCACGTATTAAGTAAAAATGCTCTAGCACAAAAAAAGCTGGACGACGCAAATGGTCAGCCCAGCTTGTATCAGAAACGACGTCGTGTTCAACCGGTTGCCGGTACTACAGGTCGTCTTTGCGGTTTTGAAACTTCTTTTTGTTGTCTCGCTTGCTCAGTCCGGCCCGGTCCATCAGCGAACTTTTCATCAGTTCGTCCATGTAATCGTCATCGGCTGGCGGCGGACCGTAAGCACCCAGGGCCTCGGGATCGTACTGGACGACATATTCATGGCGTGCGATCGAGACGGTGCATTCGGGATCCAATCGCTTACGCATGACTTTGCGTTGATCGACCTTGATGCCGTTGCGACTGTTCAGGTCCCGGATAAACCAATAGCCATGTTCCAGCGTCATTCGGCAATGCTGGCTGGACACGTTGTTAAATTTCAACTGAATATCGCACTCGGGGCGACGTCCAATTGTCAGCCGCTCTTTGATCAACGGGATCGGGTCACCGCCGCCGGTCGGGGTCAACTGGCCGTATTTTCCGGCAAACTGTAGGGAGTCTTCGGCACTCACGGAACGGGCTCGTTACGAATCGAATAGGATGCAACATACAAGCAGTGGAATCGACCTCGATTGGTCCCCCATGTTGATGGGGCCAACAATGCGGTAGGAAACCCTGCTGCTACCATTTTGACTCTCTGGCCACGTTTGGCAACCAGAACTTTGTCTAAAAAGATTTTGTCCCAATCCAATTCCGACGACCTGCTGGCCTGGAAAACCGAAGGATTGGTGCTCAATGCCTTCGGAGCGTCGCTTCGACGGCGATTTGGCGGGCGGGTGCAGCGTGTCAGCGTGGACGCTGGTTTTACCTGTCCAAATGTCGATGGCGCGGTGGCCAAAGGCGGATGTAACTTTTGCGACAACCGCTCATTTAGCCCGTCGCGCCGCGTTCGCCTGAAACAGGTTCGCGAACAATTAGTCTCTGGGATTGAATCTGTCCGACGTCGCTATGACAAAGTCGATCAGTTTATCGCGTACTTTCAACCTGCCACCAACACCTACGCACCGGTCGATCAACTTGCCGAACTGTATCGCTTGGCGTTGTCCTGCGACGTTGGCATCGTCGGATTGGCAATCGGCACGCGACCGGATTGTGTCCCCGATTCGGTTCTGGAAATGATCGATGCGATTGGCAGCGATCACCACGTCTCGGTCGAGTACGGGATGCAGACGATCCATGATCAAGGCTTGGATTGGATGAATCGTGCGCACCGTCATGCTGACATGATCAATGCGATCGATCGCAGTCGCGGACTGCATTTCGAAACTTGTGCACATGTGATTTTGGGGATCCCGGGCGAGACGCACGAGATGATGATGCAGACCGCAGGCGAAATTGGTCGTCTGGGGTTTGACGCGATCAAGTTGCACAATTTGTACGCCGTCCGGGGCACGCCGCTGGGTCAGCAGGTGCTCGCAGGCGAGATCGAGATGATGCGACGGGATGACTATGTGCAGACAGTCGTCGATTTCTTGGAGCGAATCCCGCCAGAGGTCGTCGTCGAACGGGTCAGCGGGGACGCACCACCGGATTTTCTGATTGAGCCGAAATGGTGTCTGGAAAAGTCATCCATACGGTTGGAGATCGAGCGAGAATTTAAGCGTCGCGGAACGGTACAAGGAGATGCGTTCACACCGCCGGCGATGTCGCCGGATGATCGGGCTCGCCCATCCGACACCACTCCCGATTCTATTCGCCGGCAAATCGATCAGCGCGGACGACTTCCCGTGTTGAAAATGGAATCGGCCGATCGTTGACGTGTGTCGGGTGATGTGCGGTGGGTGACGTGCGGCGGGTGATGTGCGGTGGGTGATGTGCGGTGGGTGATGTGCGGTGGGTGATGTGCGGTGGGT
>JABDKS010000217.1 GCA_013002105.1 Pirellulaceae bacterium
CTATGACTCGACGTACGCGTATCTGAAATCACTTGAGTTCGACGAACTGTGATCGGAACCCGAAAAATCTCCGGCGGCAAGTTTCCGTCGCGACTAATTCTTCTCAGTCGCACTCAGACGCACCGTGCGCCACCGCGTGGACCCGATTGTCGAATCGGAGCGATAACAGTGCAGGAGAAGTTGTCAGGTGGCTGCGTATTGGAGTGAATCGAAATGAATCGACTGGCGGCTGGGCATAAAAAAAGCCCGGTGGACTTACCGGGCCAGGGGGTAACGGACTGAAGTCCGTTCTACGTGGGGCAACCACCGGAAAGTGGGCGATACAGAATTCGAATCTGTGACCTCTACGATGTCAACGTAGCGCTCTAACCAACTGAGCTAATCGCCCTTCGTTTGGAGTCCTCGTGCTGGGACTCCATTACTCTCTCGATCGGCTTCGTGGTCCGCCACGGTGTAGTGATGGCCTAAGGCGATCGATTGGGTAGTCTGCCCAGGTCATGACGGATCGTCAAGTCGTCAGGTTCACCGCCGCTTTGACGCCGGGATCCGCCCGCACCGGCCGATCACGCTCGGCACTGTCGAATACGCCTATGCCCGCCGACCACGCCCACATCTAACGCTCGCTCTTTCCGGACCACACGTCCGCTTTGGCAGGCCTTGTCACGCTGGCATCAAGAGATTGGTATTGGCGGATTGGCGTGGGCTGCGGGCAGGTAGCTTCTGTGGTCCGACCCATCGGCCATCACTGGCCATGGATCATGGATACGGATCATGGATAAGGATCGACGCCAGCGGCGGCTGGATCCCACCCATGGTCAGCCGGCCGATCGACAATCCAATGCACTCATCCTGCGGGGTGGATGGACTGCCACTGCCGTTAATCGGTCGAAGTGTCGAATCCAACCGCGCAGAGTCCGAGGCTGTTTTGTGTCGATTTGGGCCCTGCGGCGGTGCACGAATCGGGCTCGCAATCGGCAAAACTTGCTATTTCCGCACTTTCGCTGTTGACGCTCCCCACACACCCCCTGGATACTTGGAGCAACTGGGGTTGACGGCACTTTTCCGATTTCGCGGATTTTGCCGTGCAATTGGTTCCACAGCGAGCTAAACCTTAGCGGGGCGAATCGGACATTTGCATCGGTTGCAAAAGCGGTTCGCAACCTCCGTGATGTCATCTTTGGTGGGTAGCCATTGCCCTGGCATGACGACCTTTTTTCTTATTTGCGCCGGAAGCCCTCCGGCCGGAGATGATGTTTTTGGTGGCATTGGCACGACGAAATTTTCAACAAGAAACGCGAGATACCGTACGAATTAACAGCCAAATCCGAATCACACCGATTCGGGTTGTCAGCGAAGATGGCGAACAGTTGGGAGTGATCCCGACCGAACAAGCCCTCGAGCGAGCCCGCGATGCCGGACTCGATCTGGTCGAAGTGGCTCCCAATGAGCGACCGCCTGTCTGTCGCATCATGGACTATGGCAAGTTCAAGTACGAGAAAAAGAAAAAGACCAACAAAGGCCAAACGCACACCAAGACGAAAGAAATTCGTCTGCGCCCCAAAACGGGCGAAGAAGACATCCGCACCAAGATTCGGCAAGCCGAAAAGTTCTTGAAGCACAAGGATAAGGTGCAAGTCAGCGTCCTGTTCCGCGGACGCGAAATGGCTCACATCGAAGAAGGCCGCAAGGTCATGGAGATGGTGATCGAAATCTTGAGCGAACATGGCAAGGTGGAAACGACTCCGCAACAACATGGTCGCCGTATGATCTGCATGATCGCGCCCAAATAATGCTCCACCGGTAGTGGTCCACGCGCCGCCCCACTGCCGCTCGTTTGCTTCCTCGTCTGCTGCCCTCCGCATTGGCCCATGGTTTCTCTCAATGTGATCTGCAGCGAGTTGGCCAGGATGGCGCCGTTACGATTGGCCGAGTCGTGGGACAACGTCGGCCTGCTGGTCGGTAACCGCCAACAATCGATCTCGCGGGCAATGACTTGCCTGACCATCACGCCCAACGTCGTCGACGAAGCGATCGATGAAAAGGTGGACTTGGTAATCGCCCACCATCCGTTGCCGTTTAAGTCGCTGCAAAAAATCACTAGCGACACGATCCCCGGAGCGATGCTGTTGCGGTTGATGGGATCGTCCACCGCGATCTACAGCGCGCACACGGCGTTTGATTCGGCCGCCGATGGCATCAATCAAATGTGGGCCGAGTCGCTGGATTTGCAATCGGTCGGACCGCTGGTGTTGCAAGAGCCAACAGCATCACCATCATCGACCGCTGAAACCAGTGCCGAGTCAAACATTGCCGCGGCAAGTCTTGATGGCGCGGGACGTGTTGGCAAACTAGTCGAGCCGATGTTGCTGGACGATTTGGTTCGTCGCCTGGCCGCGGATGTCGGTGCGACCGCGCCACGACGTGTCGGCAGCGCCGATCAATTGGTAACCAAAGTTGCCTTCGCGTGTGGTAGCGGCGGTAGTTTTTTGGCGGCGGCAAAGCGGGTGGGTTGCGATGCGTTGATCACCGGCGAAGCGACCTTTCACACTTGTCTGGAAGCCGAGTCGATGGGGATCGCATTGGGACTGCTGGGACACTATTGGAGCGAGCGTTTCGCCATGGAAAAACTCGCCGCACGCCTGTCAGAGGCGGTGCCCGAACTGACAATCTGGCCCAGTCGCAGTGAGCATGATCCGATCGAAAACGTCAATCTGTAGCGATTGACTGATTTGCGACCGCCACGGCGGCGGAATTCTCGGGTGTCGATCGGCATGGTGGGGTTGCCCTGAATCGTATGGTTTCTTGCCATAACCGGGTAGTTTGTGGATGTTTGGCGGATGTTTGCCCGTCGTTTGGCGGGCATCGCAAAACATTGACCATTGTTCAATCGGTTCTAGAATGCCTGACCTGGAACGAGAATTGCATCCATGCTGCTACCAGGCAGTTCTGTCGGCGGATTCAACCGTATTTTTCGCCCCGCGTTTCCAGATTTTTCCAGCACAGTATTTCCTTATGACGTCACGCGAAAAACGAACGACACACGAAAAATGGCTCGTCGCGATCCCTGTCTTCAACGAAGTCCAATATGTGGACGAGATTTTGGACGCCGTGGCTCGTTACGCGACGCACGTTGTCGTGATTGATGATGGTTCGGACGATGGCACCGCAGACGTGCTCGCCCGACGCAACGACGTCACTGTGATCCGTCATCGCGAGAACCGCGGCTACGGCGCGGCCCTGCAAAGTGCATTCGAATATGCCATCGACGAAGACTTTGATGGGGTGGTGACAATGGATTGTGACGGCCAACATCAGCCCAAACGGATTCCACGGTTTATCGAAGCGGCCCAGCGGGCCGACATTGTCTCGGGCAGTCGCTACTTAAAAAAATATGAAGGCGACGATGCCCCGCCAGCCGAGCGAATGTTTATCAACCGACGGATCACACAAGAAATCAATCGTCGTTTGGGATTCGAATTGACCGATGCGTTTTGCGGGTTCAAAGCGTATCGGACCAGCGCGTTGAAACAGATGCGAATTACGGACGACGGATACGCGATGCCACTGCAATTGTGGGTCGAAGCGGCTGCGGCAGGTTTGACAGTGATCGAAATCCCGGTCCCGCTGATCTATCTCGATTTGGCACGTTCCTTTGGTGGATCATTGGATCATGCGGAGACACGGTTGGCTTATTACAATCGTGTCTTAGAAGATGCGATTGCCAATGTCCGCAACAGCGGTCGCCGGTTACAGCCGCAGCCAAAGCCGTCGCGACAAACCACCGGTTGAACAGGCCGGCGATTCGGTGGGCCAACGCTTTAAGTGTGAACCTCCCGGCTGGGCGAGCCCTATTTTTGCATTCATCACCCAGCTCAATCGACGACATCGTCCGCGTCACATCGCAACCAATCCATTTTCCGTTCTCTGCAGCGACCGCGTTGAATACACCGACACCCAAAACGACCGATCCACACCGCTCGGCAGGCGACAAGTCGAGCGATCCGGTCAATGGCGGCGGGACGGATCGCGACCCAGATTGCTCGTCCGTCACCTTTCGCCAGTACCGTGCTCCGCGCGAACATGGCGAGACATTTGTTGATCCAGCATGGGATTCGGCCGGTAGTTTGTTGGCCGCCAATCGTCGGGTGCTTGACGGTCACGATTCGCATTGGGCAACGATGCGTCAAGCAGCGCGTCAGCAGATGATCGCCGATGCGATCCGATACACGTCGGTTTATCGTGACACCAGTTGGGTTAAACGAGGCGACGATCGGCCGATCATCATGGCCGGACATCAACCGTCGCTGTTTCACCCGGGCGTTTGGTTCAAGAATTTTGCACTCAGTTATCTGGCCGATCAACACGGTGCCACGGCCGTCAATCTGGTGGTCGACAATGACGTCGCCAAAAGCAGTGCGATCCGAGTTCCAACGACCGATCCGGTCACGGGGTTAACTCAATTGCGAACCGTCGCGTACGACAACGCCGGCGGTGGTGTGCCGTATGAACAGACGACGGTGCGAGACTTGGAGCGGTTTGATCAGTTTGATGCCGAGGTACGACAGACCATCGAGCCGCTAGTATCGGATCCTTGTGTTGGCGAGCTTTGGGCGCATGCGCGGGCGGCAATCGGACGATGCGGCGTGGCTGGCTGTGCGTTGGCTCAGGCACGTCACGCGTTGGAAGGTGACGTGGGGCTGCAAACATTGGAAGTGCCGTTGAGCGTGGTTTGTCGCGGCAACGTGTTCGCAGAGTTCGCCTTGTCGATTCTGACAGAATTGCCGCGCTTTCAGCGTTGTTACAACGATTCGGCCCAAGAGTACCGCCGCGTCCACTCCATTCGCAGCACGGCTCACCCGGTTCCCGATTTGGCCCAGAGCGATGGTTGGTTCGAGGCGCCACTTTGGATCTACGGCAACCAATCGCCAGGTCGAAAAGCGGCCTGGGCACGCTTGGTCGACGATCATTTGGAGATCAGTGATCTGGGAAATCGCCTGATCCGAATCGATACCCGCAGCCTATCAGGTGCCATCGATCAACTTTCCGCGGCGATGACACCCGAGTTCAAAATTCGGCCGCGAGCTCTGCTGACGACCATGTATTCACGGTTGATCCTGAGCGATCTGTTTTTGCATGGCATCGGCGGCGGAAAATACGATCAGTTGGGCGACATGGTGACGCAAGCGTTTTTTGGCGTCATACCACCGCAGTTCATGGTGCTTTCGGCAACGGTGAATTTGCCCACTGTCGGAGCCTCGAACGACCCATCGTCCGACCCCGCCACGAATTCGGATAGCCGCGAACTGGCGTCGCAAATTCGTCATGTGAAACGAAGGATACGCGAAACGCATTTTCAAGGGGAACGGTTTGCCGACCAGCCAACGATGGATCAAGAGTTGGTGGCAACCAAGCGTGAATTGCTTTCGCGCATCCCCCCGCGCGGCAGTCGGCAACAATGGCACATCGAGATCACACGTGTGAATCGATCGCTTGCCCAATCGCTCACGGTCGTGCGATCGACATTGGAAAGTGAATTGGCACAATTGCAACGGCAAGCGGCAGCGCAAACGATCTTGGAAAGCCGCGAACACTCGTTCTGTCTTTATCCGTTGGAATATCTGATCAAAACGTTCAACGGTCTACTGCCAAGTGGCAGATAGTCGTCTTTCGCTGCTGCGAAAGATAGCGCACAACCGTTAATGTTCGCGGAGCATTGTCACCTTTCGCTGCTGCGAAAGAATGCGCGCCTACGTACATGTTCGCGGAGCACTGTCACCTTTCGCTGCTGCGAAAGATATCGCACAAACGTAAATGTTCGCGGAGCGAACAACGACAATGCATAACGACGATGAACTCTGACGATGCCGGTCGACTCGTGATTTGAGTCGACCGGCGATTGTTTCGTGGATCGGTGCGCGCAGGGGTTACCTGCAGGCAACCATAATTTGTCCGACGAAAAGCCAGATGGCGGTAAACGCGACACCAAGGGTGGTGTGAAGAATCTCTACGGGCATAACACGGGCCTTGTGTTGAGAGGTGGAACGGTCTACTCGGACCGTTCCATGGCCCGAATCGCCAGCGTAAACTGGCGACATCTTTCGATTTGAACACACGCCTATCCCGGCGCACATTGATGTTCATCGGCATAAAAACACGCCCTCTAGCAAGAAAATCTTTCAGGGCAAATACTTTGCCCAGCCCGTGCAGCTTCACAGCCGTGATTTGCATTCATTCGCTTTCTCCTTGCCTACAGCCCGCGCGACAAAATGGCCACCCAGTATTGGTTGATGAAAACCGAGCCGACGACCTACTCGATTGACGATCTTCAGAAAGAAAAAAAGAAGACGACTTGTTGGGAGGGCGTCCGCAACTATCAAGCTCGTAATCTGTTGCGTGATGATGTTCAAGCTGGCGACCGTGTTCTGTTTTATCACTCCGCTTGTAAAGAGCCGGCCATCGTTGGAACGGCGGTGGTGGTGCGGGACGGATATCCGGATCACTTTCAGTTTGATAAAAAAAGTAAGTATTACGACGCCAAGAGCAATCCTGACGATCCGCGTTGGTTCATGGTCGACATTCAACTCGATCAGCAGTTCGAAACGCCGGTCACGTTGACCCAACTACGCGAGCAGGCCTCCAAGAAAGGTCCGTTCTCCGACATGGTGTTGTTGCAGAAAGGGAGTCGGTTGAGCGTTCAACCGGTCAAAAAGAAAGAATTCAACGCGATTGTAAAACTGGCCGGGTTGGCGTAAGCAGTGGTAAAACCGTCCGTGGTGGTGTCTGTTGAACAAAAGTTGATCGTGCCGACGGCAATTTGCCAGATTGGCCACTGGCGAATCGGTAGGCTGAAGATTGCCCGGTTAACGTCGAAGTACTTGTAGGGAAAGGTTCAGGTGGATGAACGAATCAAACGAGGATGAGCTCACGCCGTTAATGGCCAGTTACCATCGCTGCCGTGATGACGATCGATTTGTGGACACCTTCTATGAATTGTTTTTGGGCAAGTCGCCCGCGATTGCTCAGATGTTTGTGCATACGGATTTCAAACATCAAAAGTTGATGTTGCGCGAGTCGCTGTTGGAAATGCTGTGTTACGACAACGGCATGGCTGGCGCTGAGGCGGAGGTCTTAAAGCTGTCGGCTCGGCACAAGACGCTTGGTGTGAAGCCGGAAATGTTTGCGATGTGGCTCGATTCATTGTGCGAAGCGGTCGAAAAGCATGATCCGCAATACACGCCAGCAATCGGAACGCTGTGGCGAAACGCGATGCAAAAGGGCATCGATTTGATGTTATCGTCGTAGGATCAATCAGTAGCACAACGTCGTTGTTCGCTCCGCGAACAATCTCGGGGAAAACTTCTGCATCGTCGTCCCACGCTCCGCGAAAGAAGGCGTCTTGTTACGCAAATGTTCGCGGAGCATTGTCGTTGTTCGCTCCGCGAACAATCACGGGGCAAGCGTCTACATCGTCGACTTTCGCTCCGCGAAAGAAAGCGTCTTGTTGCGTAAATGTTCGCGGAGCGAACAACGAC
>JABDKS010000221.1 GCA_013002105.1 Pirellulaceae bacterium
GCCCCGGTTCTGTGGAGCGTTGCGTTTGGATAACCGGGGCTAGCGCCCAAACGGCTCCTGACGTACTGGCAATGGCAAGGCTTGTGGAGCGTTGTGGTGGGGGAACCGGGGCTATCGCCCAAACGGCTCGTTACGTACCGGCAGTGGCAAGGCTTGTGGAGTGTTGCGCTTGGGGAACCGGGGCTATCGCCCTGCGGCTCATTGCGGTGCAGCCGAAGATGAGGTTCCGGCAATGGTTGTGCAGTGTTGCGCTCGGGGAACCGGGGCTATCGCCCTGCGGCTCATTGAAGTGCGGTCGAAGTTGACGTTTCGGCAGCGGTTGTGGAGCGTTGCGCTCGGGGAACCGGGGCTATCGCCCAAACGGGTCGTAACGTACTGGCAATGGCAAGCCTTGTGCAGTGTTGTGGTGGGGGAACCGGGGCTATCGCCCTGCGGCTGGTTGAAATGCGGTCGAAGTTGACGTTTCGGTATCGGCAATTGCGTGTTTATGTGCAGCAAATCGCGACGGACAAATTGACACAATCAACGTGCTTGGCGGATCAACTCCAACGCGCCGTCAGCGGCTAACCGTTCGGACACGTCCGCTGCAAGTTCGGCCGCCGAATCTGCCCAGGTCTCTGCCGCGACAGCGTCCAGTTCGCACGATCCACTTTGCACCAATTTCTTTCTGCCGTCGGTTGACAACACGATGGCTCGCAAATTGAGCTGATTTAATATCGCCGCGGGCGCATCCTGCTCTGGTGATTGAGTGCTGGTGCAATTCGCCAGTGCGGCGATGGGCGCGAGACAGCCACCATTCAGCCGTGCCAGCAACGTTCGCTCGGCCGTCACGGCCGCATGGGTTGCTGCGTCGTCGATCGTTTGCAACGCGGCCAGCGCATTGGCATCGTCACTGCGAACTTCGATTCCCAACGCCCCCTGGCCGGGTGCTGGCAACATTTGATCGAGCGTGAACTCGGTCCGTGACAGTTCATGCATCTCCAGACGCAACAACCCGGCGTTAGCCAACACAATCGCATCGTACTGGCCGGAATCCAGTTTTTCCAACCGTGTTTGCACGTTGCCGCGGATTGGGTGAATTAACAAATCAGGGCGGGCGTGTAACAGTTGTGCCGCACGTCGCTTGCTGCCGGTCCCGATCCGTGCCGACGCGGGTAACTGATCCAGCGTCCAAGCTGCTTGCGAAACCAAACAGTCGTTCACCGTTTCGCGCGCCGGTACGGCGGCCAACATCAATCGCGAATCGACTTCGGTCGGCAAGTCTTTGAGCGAATGCACTGCCACGTCTGCTTCGTCATCGATCAACGCGAGCTGAATCCGCTTCGTAAAAACGCCCACTTGCCGCGTCCCGTCGATGGGACGCATATCAACATCCCCGCTACTGACCAACGGAACGAGCACGGTCGCAATGCCTCGTTGCTCCAGCAGACTGGCAACATGTTCGGCTTGCCACATTGCCAAGGGGCTGTTACGGGTCGCAATTCGCAGAATCCGCGACGGGTTGCTGGTGCGAACAGCAGGATCTGCCGAGGCCTCGGCCTGGGGATGAGAGCCGGCGTCGCATTGGGAGTCTTCAGCGGGACGGGAGGAGGAGTTCGGCAACTTAGATGGTCTGGATGGAGGTAGAACTACGTCTGATCGGGGGCCAGGGGTGAATCGATTCCGCAGTATTACGGTGGTGTGTGTCGCCTGGGAGCGAACCGACGTCACTGCGGCATCTATAATACGGCCTTAACGTGTGAATCGAACCCGTCGACCCATTGATTCTGATTCCAAGATGGCTGATCCCACCGATTCCAGCAACACTATGTGTTGACAGTTCGTTGGCTTGATGCAGAACTTCGGTTCGACCAGCGGTCCCGTACATTGCCGATAAGACATTTGTTCATCCCATCAAGGCTTTTTGGTTGTCCGATTCTTCCAGTGACAATTTTCCGATCACCGATGACGCGACGCAAGAGTTCTCCGACTCCAGCATCGACGAGTCGCTAGAAGTTGAATTGCCGGGCGCCGACCGCGGGGGCGCTGCCGCCGACAACGCCGTTGACAACGCCGCCGACGAAAGCGTCGTCGAAGTCCCCGAGCAACTGGGCGACTACAAACTCAAAGGGTTGATCGGATCAGGCGGTATGGGCCAAGTCTATTTGGCCGAGCATGTTCGGATGCAGCGTACGGTCGCGGTGAAATTGCTGCGTGACAATTTGATGGAGGACCAACGTGCGATCGATCGTTTTTACGACGAGGTGCGCGCCGCGTCGCGGTTAATGCACCCCAACATTGTTGCCGCCTTTGACGCGGGCGATGCCAACGGCATCCACTATTTGGCCATGGAATATGTCGACGGAATGACGTTGACGGAGATCGTTGCCGAGAAGGGACCATTGACGGTCGGAGAAGCCGCATCCGTTATTCGACAAGCCGGATTAGGACTGTTACACGCGCATCGCAGTGGCATCGTTCACCGGGATGTCAAGCCAGCCAACTTGATGCGAGCTGCCGACGGTACCATCAAGATTTTGGATTTGGGTCTCGCACAGTTCAGTGCCGCAAGGTTATCGATCAGTCATGACCCTGAATCGACATCCGAGTTTTCGATCCAAGACGACGACTCCGATGAACCATCAAGCAAATCGGCAAGCGGCGACGGAGGTAGCTCGCAAAGTGGATTCGAAGGGGAATCCGGGTCTCGGCGTGCAGGTGGCAAAAAGGGAAGATTGGTCGGTACGCTTGCATACATGTCGCCGGAACAGTTGGAGTCACCAGAAGACGCCGATGCGCGTAGCGACATCTATTCGCTGGGAGCTGTTCTGTATTTCCTGTTGACCGCCAGGCCGCCGTTTACCGGCGACTACTTGGAACAGGTTTACGGACACCGTCACGGGGAGATCCCGGATCTGATGCAGGCACGTGCCGATGTCGACTTGCACTTTTCGAATATCTTTTCTCGCATGATGGCAAAATCGCCTGACGAGCGTTATGCCTCGCTGGATGAAGTGATCGAGGATTTGAGCGGCTACACGGACACGACCAGCGCACCGTTGTGGCTGGCAGAATTCACGCGCCGACAAACAGGTTCGGACGCGTCAACGTTTGTGGGCGGATCGACTTCCGGAGGTTCCACCGCCGTGCTGGCATTGGATGTCGGGATGTTCTACACGGCGGCCGCCGTGGCCCAGCCCAACGGGATGGTCGAATCGTTGAGGGCGGGCATCGCAAAACGGGAACCTGACGCCAGCGACTCACGAATTGCCAGCGATTCGCGAATTGGCATTGGAAACCGACCCAGCGGTGATTCTGGAATTGGCAGCGATTCGGATATCCATCGGGTGCCCAACGTCGGCAGCGGTTCGAGGGTCGGCAGCGATTCACGGATAGGGAAGGCACAATGGTTGTTTCGTATGGCCCTGTCCAGCGACGACGGCCGAGTCAGTTTTGGTGCCGACGCGATGCAGTTGCGGCGAACCAAACCGCGGCAGGTGGTTCATTGCTTGCCAATGTACATCGGTAAAGACGTCGTGGATCGAGAAGTCTGCGGTGTCCGTTGTCCGCCGGAAGTTCTGCTCGCGATGATGTTGCGACGAGCGACTCAGAATGTTTGGGGCAAGACACATATTCCCGATGTCGCCGCATTGACCGTGCCATCCAGCTACGACCAATTGCATCGACGAAGTGTTTTGCAGGCCGCAAAAATGGCCGGGTTGCGATCGGTTCGGTTGGTCGATCGATCCATCGCCGCGGTTCAGTCTTTGCTGTTGGAGTCTGACCCGAAAGACGCCCCCCATGACGATGAGTATCCAAGTGATGAGGTGTTATCGGATGTCGACCTTACCGCTGATGAATTGATCTTGTTCGTCGGGTTGACCGGACAGGCATCCGACGTGGCTGTCATCCGTCGTGAATCGACCCGAATGAGTCAATTGTCCAGCGCCGGCCACTGGCATGCCGGAACATTGACGTGGCTGGCGCGACTGGTCGATTTAGTCGCCGAGGAATTTACCAAGAAACACGGAGTCGATCCGCGCAAATCCATGAGCACTGCGTCGTCGTTGCAAATTGCTTGCGAACGAGCATTGAATTCGCTGCTACTGTTGCCATTGGTTGAGGTATCCATCGACGTAGATGGTGAAACCAAATCGGTGTCGATCCATCGCCGACGTTGGCTCGAGCGATCAGAAAGTTTGATTCGAGGCCTGAAGTTCTACGTCCGCGATGCCTGCGATTCAGCAGGAGTCTCGATGGAGGAATTTGACACATGCGTTATCCTGGGGCCACTGATGCGGGTGCCGGAGATTCGCAGCGAGGTCTTGGGTGCGATCGAGGGAACCGTCGAAATCCACACGATCGAGCGGACGGATGTTGCCCGCGGCGCCGCAGCCTGCCTGGCTGGCGAACTGCCTGGTCGAGGCGAAATCGCGATGCCACCGCGGTCGATCAGCGGACACACCATCGGAATCGTTGTCGAAGACGCGCGGGGACGAAGGCGAATATTGCCGATCATTCCACGCGGCACCGTCCTGCCTGCGAGAACGAATCGACGGCTAAGAGTCGGAACAGACCGGCCAACCATGACGCTTTCGTTGGTCGAATCATCCGGTATCGAGGGAAAAGACTGGCAGTCACTGGGACGTTACGATTTTGAATTGGACGAATCCGTTGCATCGCGCGCCGGCCGAACTCGAATGATCGGGTTCGAATTGAACGTCAATGGTTTATTGACCTGCCGGGCTCAAACTCCCGGCACCCATGGCAGTATCAAGCTGCAGACTCTGCCCAAACCAACGCTCGCCGAGGAAGACTTGGCCGAATGGGCCGAGTGGATTGCATCGATCTGAGCCGCAGGTTCGAATTCTTTGGTTGTTGCGAATCCTGCGTGCATGTTTTGATGATGCGCCGACGGTCGACCAAATCGCATTCAAGCTGCGACTCGCGAGCTTGGAATGGACCGAATCTGTAACGGTGAAGCCGTTTAACATATCAGCCCAGGGCAACGCCCTGGGTAATTTGGGCCCATCAATCTCTGATCCCGTCGGGAGAGCCGGGCTGTCAGTCCCGGAGAGGGCGGATTGGAGTAGCCAGAAAGGACACCGTTTATCCCGCAAATTGCCCTCTCCGGCCGCTACCGCGTCCGACTCTCCCGGAGGGAGAGTGAAGAGGATCGCGACACTATCGCAACATCCAAACTGCCACGTCGTGCTTGTCTTACGCGCGAGTTCAAAAGGCGCCGCCCTGGGCCGAGATGTGACTTACTCCACCTGTGGTTCTTCGTCCTCGGCGTGCGGCGATGGACGTCCGCCCAGTGCGATCGCCAGCTTGTTGTCATTGGCGGCGTCCACCCAGCGCAAATCGACCACTAATTCATCGTCGATCACGGTCGCGAAAACCGCAGGCACGTCATCATGTAATGTTTCGGCCCAAGCGTCCGCTGCATGGTGTTTGTGTTTTAGACGCAGCTGCCGCGAAGGAACCCGCCAGCGTCCGCCGGACGTTAGCTTGGCCGAATCATGGGTCACCCGGCACTTGTCAATCTCGGGGCTGGCAATCAATCGTGCCGTCATGCGATGGGCACGGCCCTCCAAGTTTTCTTCGCTGGTATCCAATAGTGCGCGAACGGGAATCAAATCCGATCCCGCCGCCGCCGTCTCCAACGCGACCACCATCATGGCTCGCACCGATTCGGTGGCTGACAATGCCGGCCAAGCAGGCGAATCGATGATCACCTGCAAGGCTTCGCGTCGGCCGATCAATAATCCACACGGCGGACCGCCACAAATTCCATCCCCCGGCATCAAGACAAAGTCGGCACCCTGGGTCAGCATCGATTCGGCCGATGGAATGTTCTCGTGTTCGGTTGCCGCCACGGTCGCAACCGGCAACACAACGGCCTGCATGGCATCTCGATCACCAAAATCCATCAACTGCACGCGTTGATCGCCCACGTCAGCCATAATCGTGCAGAACGATTCGAAGGCGTCATAGTCCGATGCGCTGACCTCGCCCACACCACCGACTTCTTGAATGACCGGCAACAACGTCCCAAATGCATCGGGCAGCGGCAGCCCATTGGGCAACCGGACCGCGTGGCTGCGATGCACCACTAACGGACGTTGCTCGACCAATTGCGAAAATGCGGTCAATGCAGCAGGAAAGTTCGACGCGATGGCGACGCCGTAGTCACCACCGGCAGGCAAGAGCCGCTCCAATTTGCGGTGCAACCGCGTCCCAGTGGAGTCACCGGAGATGCAGTCACCTCGCAACAGTTCATAGCCGGCTTGGATGGCAATATCCGAGAGCGGCGCCCCCGTTCCGGCTGGATGCATTAGCACACCGCTGGCGTTGATCATCGGAATTGCGATCGCTGTCTGCTTACGCGACCAGCGCTCGACGCTCTTCTTTCCAGCTTCGGCAGTTCGCATGACCGCATCGATGCTGCGGGCAGCCGTCTGCGGCAAATCCTGCAGGATTTCGGTCGCTTGCGTTTTCAATTTTTCCAGCGTCTCCGGTTCACTCGCTTTTCGAGCGACATCGGTGATCCCGCGCCGAATCATTTCGATGGTCCACGGTGGTAGCGGCATTAATCAACCTCTTGCGATAGTGACGAAACAAGCTGGACTCGAAGTCCCGCACGTCCATTGGATCATTGCGAGTCCGATCACGCGAATGATGTCGCAAAACTGAACTGAATCGAACTGTACGGATCCACGACAATTCCCGCACGAGTAAGATTAGAGCCGAAGCGGATGTCCGAAAGTGATCCGACAGCCACATTACGCGCACCACGAACGGAAAAATGGCCCTCGCAATGACGAAACCGACGCACCGAAAACGGGTTTCACTTCGCTGCCTGTCGCATTGCCTCGTATTCTTGGGAACTACGGCGCTTTCGGCGGCTTCGGCACAGCAAATCGACGGACCAGCCACGGGACTCGCCGAAAACAATCCGGGTGTCGTCGTCCGTCATGTTCGCCGCGTTTTTCACAATGGCCAACACAATGCGTTCACTGATTTGGTCCGATTCGGCGACAAATTTTTCCTGACGTTTCGCAGTTGCCCCGATGGGCACATGGTCTTTCCGACGTCAAAGATCCTGATCTTGCAGAGCGACGATACCGTCCACTGGAAACAAGTCGCTCAGTTCAATGTCCCCCAACGAGATACACGAGATCCGCATTTTTTGGTTTTCCAGGACAAGCTCTTCGTCTACACCGGAACCTGGTACAGCGGCGACGGAGAACTTCCGCGCGACCAGTACGATTTGAACCTGCATCTCGGCTACGGAGTCGTTTCCACCGACGGTCGACTTTGGAGCGAACCGTTCCTCCTGGAAGGAACCTTCGGTCACTACATTTGGCGCGCGGCTGCTTTCGGCGGGAAAGCCTATTTATGCGGACGACGAAAACACGATTTCGCGGTCGGGCCCAAGGGCGAAGGGCAAACTGTCGAGTCCGCGATGTTGGAAAGCGATGACGGCGTCATCTGGCGCACGCGGGGGCTGTTCCAAACCGAACGTGGTGACGAGACCGCGTTTGTATTCGAACCGGACGGCAAAGTCACGGGCGTCGCACGGCGCGGCAGCGGAAACGCACAATTGGTGACAAGTCGCCCGCCGTATCATCAATGGACGCGTCGTGACTTGGAGCGATACATTGGCGGCCCGTTGCTGACGCGATGGGGTGATCGCTGGGTCGTCGGCGGACGCAAAAATGTCGCGGGACTCGGTCCCAAAACCGCGTTGAGCTGGATGCAATCGGGCAAGTTACATGAGTTTGCCAGGCTTCCCAGCGGCGGCGACAATTCCTATCCGGGCTTCGTTGCCATCAGTGACAACCATGCCGTTGTGTCTTGGTACTCCTCGCACGAAAAAGACGCCCAAGGAAAACCGATGACGGCAATCTATATGGCGGACTTAATGATCGAGTAACCGATTCGGGCTCAACCGTTGCGCGCCTTGTTCGTCGTTCGAACACAGCCAACTGGAAAAACGAATCGCCCAACTTCCTGGACGCGGGCGATTGACAAACCATCTGGCTGACAGCAGGCGAGAATCGAGTTACCGAATTGGTTTGGTCTGGCGCAGAAAATCGTTGACAGTCGTTTCTGGTTGGACCTCGGCGGCGGGCTCCGACTTACCGCCGAAAAGCGATCCGAAGAATCCTGGACCACTCGATTCGGTCGTAGGTGCCGGCGCGGAATCTGCCGACGGCGTACGAAATCCGACGGGGATCAGTTTCATCGGATTCAATGTCGTCTTCGTCCGAGTCCAGCTACGCTGCGCAGTGTTTTTGACTTCCGTCACCAAGCTATCTTTTTTGGTGACAATCCGATCTTTTTCACTCTGACCGGGCAGCAGCGATCTGAACGAGGGCATTTTCCAGTTTTGTGGATTCAATCCTTGCATCATCCGCCCGACGGGCGTCTGAGCTTGGTATTCATCTGCTGTGGCGTTGCCACCGACCACACTGAACAAACACAGGCCAACCATCATGATGGCCAGGCGAACGCGACGGGTTGCAAAATGCATTGACTTCGGTCTCCTGCTATCCCCCGGTAATTTCTCAAATCACAACAAATCTCTCGCTGTGCCACTCCCCACATGGAATGCTTGCTGGCGTATCGCAATTGCGGGTGCCCGCTGGCAAGACCAATTCACGCACACCGGTCCGATTGGATCGAGTTTCACGCAATGCTGCTGATGTTGCCCTTGGGCCAAAAAATCGTCGCGGCGAAAGCAAGTTCTTCACGGAGCGGATGAATCGACGCAAAAACCGTTGTTTAACCACGCTGTCTGCCCTCTGCCCAAATCGATTGTTGCGATATCATTGGCGGCTACTGATCAGATTCACACCCACAATATCTTCAACATGAAAACCGACGAGCTCCGCGAAAAATACCTCGCTTTCTTCGAATCCAAAGGCTGTGTCCGCAAACCGAGTGATGTGCTGGTCCCGACATGGGACCCGTCGGTGCTGTTCACGCCTGCGGGAATGAATCAGTTCAAGGACCATTTCTTGGGCAAAGTCAAACTTGATTTCACCCGCGCGACAACCTGCCAAAAATGCTTGCGAACGGGCGATATCGACAACGTTGGACGCACGGCGTTTCACCACACTTTTTTCGAAATGCTCGGTAACTTCAGTTTCGGCGACTATATCAAGGAAGACGCAATCAGGTGGGCGTGGGAATTCTTGACTGACAAAAAGTGGCTGGGCATCCAGGCTGCGCAACTCTCCGTCACGGTCTACAAGGACGACGACGAAGCGTACGGGATTTGGAAAGAAAAGATCGGTCTTCCCGATCAACGAATTACGCGGATGGATGAAGACGAAAATTTTTGGCCGGCGTCGGCTCCCAGTCAGGGTCCCGATGGTGTCTGTGGGCCATGCAGCGAAATCTACTTTCACCTGCCCGACGGCAGCGACGTCGAGATCTGGAACCTGGTGTTCACACAATTCAATCGCGTTGGCGATCCGCCGAAAAACTTGAAACCGCTGCCCAGCAAGAATATTGACACCGGCATGGGCTTGGAACGAACCGCCAGCGTGCTGCAAGGCGTTCCGACGAACTATCACATCGATAATTTGCGACCGATCTTGGATGCCGCCGCCGAAGTCGTCGGTGTTCAATACGAATACGAAAGTGACAACGGTCGTCGTCTTCGACGGATCACCGATCATGCTCGAGCCTGCACGTTTGCGATTCACGAGAACGTGTACCCGGGCCCGAAGGATGCCAAGTACGTGGTCAAACGATTGATTCGTCGTGCGGTGCTGGATGGGTATCAGATGAATCTACGCGAACCGTTCGTCTACAAATTGGTTCAAGCCGTCGCGGAAGCCTCCAAGGTGCCTTACCCAGAATTGTCCGAGACGACTAAGCGGGTGGCCGAGGTGATGGAAAGCGAAGAGAAGGCTTTCTTTGGGACGATCGACGGCGGTATGAAACGAATCGAACAACTGTTCGAGCAAATGCGTGACGAGTCCGCGGTGATGGTGCCCGGTGACGAGGCAGCGGAGTTGAATACCACCTACGGTGTGCCACCGGAATTGTTGCAAACCCTGAGCGCCGAACAGAACTTTACGTTTGATTGGGCTGGCTACCGCGACGCGATGGACGAACACGCGCGTGCCAGTGGCGCCGGTCAACGCGAATTGTTCCAAACCGGCCCGCTGGAGACGTTAAAAGAAGCGCTCCGCGAAACACCGTTCGTCGGCTACGACACGATCGAAGCGAGCGCGACGATTAAGGGAATCATTACAGGTGCCGGCGGCAAGGGTGCCGACGAAGGTCAATTGCTGAGCCATTTGGATCGCCCGGGTGACAATGAGCTTCGTTTGGTGCTCAGCCAATCACCGTTTTATGGCGAATCGGGTGGTCAAGTCGGAGATGTCGGCACGATCGAGAACGATGACTTTGAGTTCGACGTGATCGACACACAGAAACACGCCGGTCTGATTGTTCACCACGGAAAACTGGTTCGCGGTGAGTTGCAAGAAGGAGCAACCTGTCTTGCGACGGTGGATCCGGAACGCCGCCAAGCACTCGCACGTGCTCACTCGGCAACCCATATCCTGCACTATGCTTTGCATCGCAACGTGGGCGATCACGCACAGCAACAGGGTAGTAAGGTGGAAGCCGACCGCTTGCGTTTCGATTTTACCAACCAAAAACCGATTCCCGATGACGCCTTGGTGCAAATCGAAAAGGACGTCTGGAGTCGAATCGATCAAAGCGATCCAGTGCAATGGCAAGACCTGCCGCTGGCCGAGGCAAAGAAGGCGGGAGCGATGATGCTGTTCGGCGAGAAATATCCCGATCCGGTACGCATGGTGTCGATGGGGGATTTCAGCAAAGAGCTTTGCGGGGGAACGCACGTACGCAACACGGCGGACGTGCAAGCGTTTGAACTGGTCGTCGAAGAAAGTGTTTCGGCCGGCACGCGACGGATCGAAGCGTTGACCGGTCCGCGTGCCAATTCACATCGCGTCCAAACCCGCGACCTGTTGCGCGACGTCGCGCAGGCACTCGGCTGTTCAGAACCGCAGGCACTCGCCGCGACAGAGCAACTGATGAAAGAGATCCGTCAGATCAAAAAGGAATTAGCAGCCGGTAAGCCCGGTGAGCACGGCACCACGTTTCGCTGTGACGAGGCCGCCGCAGAAACCGACGTCGACGATTACAACTCCGTTCGCAGCGCGGTGCGGGACATCACACGTCGGCTGAACGTCTCGCTGGACGATGTGATCGTCCGAATCAAATCCATGATCAGCGATCGCGAAAAGCTGATCGGAGAATTGAAGCAGGCGACGCGGGGCGGAAAATTGTCAGCCGATGAACTGATCGGAGACGGCGAAATGATTGGCGACACACTGATGGTGGTCGCCGAAACACCGGGAGCCAATCCCAATGTGATGCGTGGCTGGATCGATCAGATCCGCAAAAAAAGCGAGGGTCCCACAGCCGTGTTACTGGCAGCAACACAAGGCGAAAAGGTCCTATTGGTCGGTGGCCTCAGCAAAGTCCTGGTCGACCGGGGGCTCAAGGCAGGCGAATGGGTCGGTGCGGCCGCTCGCGTGGTTGGCGGCGGAGGTGGTGGTCGTGCCGACATGGCGCAAGCCGGCGGAAAAGACCCGAGCAAACTGCCCGAAGCAATCGAACGGGCCAAAACATCGATGCGCGAACAACTCGGCTAGCGCACACCGTAGGCCACGCACGACCTGACAAAGACCGTAGGCCAGGACCCGTCCTGGCAAAGGTAAGGTCGTAGTTCGAAACCCAGCCACGGTGGGTGTTTTGACCACGCCAACGTTCCATCGACGCAGTCGCACAGGTCCCCAAGGATTTCTCAAGGTGCAACCTTGGGAAACTATTTTCCAACCGCACCGGTCACGATGCAGGTGGCCGATTTGCCCTCGCCCAGGTCGGTCACAATTCGGA
>JABDKS010000302.1 GCA_013002105.1 Pirellulaceae bacterium
TCGCTGCCGGTCATTTTGCGAACACTGTGCAACACTTTCACTTTTTCGTCACGCACCAACGACGCGTCGTAGCGTGCGGGCGGCTCCATCGCCGTGATCATCATCAGTTGCAGGATGTGGTTTTGGAACATGTCCCGCAGAATGCCTGAACCGTCGTAGTATCCGGCACGGTGTCCAATCACGACTTCCTCTGCCACGGTGATTTGAACATGTTCGACATAACGCCGATTCCAGAGCGGTTCGAAAATGCTATTGGCGAACCGTAATGCGAAAATGTTTTGGACCGTTTCTTTTCCAAGGTAATGGTCAATACGATAGATCTGGTCTTCGCGAAAAACCTGATGGATCGACAAGTTCAGGGCTTTGGCCGTTGCCAGATCGGTTCCAAACGGCTTTTCGATAATCACACGGCGAAATCCATCGTCATCGCAAGCTAGTCCGGCGGCGCCGAGTTGCTTGATGGCTTCTTCGTACAGCTGCGGCATCGTGGACAGATAGTAAACACGGCCCTTGCTGTCGTTGCCTTCGATTTCGTCGAGAAAACTTGCGAGTTGGTTGAAGTCGTCGGCGCTTTTGATGTCCCCGGGCTGGTAATAGATGTTGCTGCTGAACGTCGCCCAGGTTTCTTGGTCGAACAGATTGCCGGCGAACTGTGCCGTCGTTTCTCGCAACGCGTCACGCCACTGTTGGTGTTCGAACCGGCTGCGGGAAACGCCAACGATTCGGGTCTGTTCGTTCAGGCGGCCCTTTTTGAACAGGTTGTAGATCGCTGGAATCAGTTTTCGGCTGGTGAGGTCACCCGAGGCGCCAAAAATCACAATTGTGTGAGCCATGAAATCCCTTTGCACTGAAATTCCGCAGAACCAAATTACTCACGGCTGCCTCCCCACAGAGCGCGAAAACTCGCATTTCAGGAAAGCAGCGTGCCGCCAATACCAGATGCGTACCCTATCGCATCGCACGCTTGCGGGGGAGTCCCGTCTACTTGGTCGCGAAATTTATTAGTGCGAGACGGCTGTTTGATCGAAATCGAGTGAGCTGAACGAATGCCGATTCCTAGGACGCTGCTACCTACGACGCTGATGCTAAGACGCTGATTCCTAAGATTCGGGCGTCCAACGAATGTCGCCTTTACGCAGCCGCACTTGCCACTTTTTGATTGCGGGCACTCGACGCACCGCGTTCTCTTCTTCCGGTCGAAAGTTGGACGTTGTACCTGTAATCTCTCGTAGATTTTCGGTCGCCATCACACGGACTGCCATCGAGTTGGAATCAAGCATTTCGATCAACTCTTCGTCCGCCCCTTCGACCAGCTGGCTTTGGGAAAATCCGACCAATAACCGAACGAGCGATTTTCCGTTGGCCGAATCCATCTTGGCAATCTCCTCTTGGAGTTTGCCTGCGATGTCAGGGCTGCGATTGAGGCTTGATCGCAGTGTACGAAAGTGATCTGTCCAATAGGCTCGCTGCTTACTCTGGCTCAGGATGCCATCGGTTCCGAAATAGACATCGCTATGCCCCATATGCAACATCGTTTGGGCGGCCAACGCAGCGACTTCACTTTTGCGAAACCCGACCGCTTCGCGGAGCGACAACAAGATGGGTTGTTCCTGCTCCAGCAATGCCAGCAGTCCTTCGCGAGCGCTCTCATCCAGCACACTGTCGTCTGTCTCTTTGCGATCCACCCAATCGGGCAACATCGGTAAATCGGTTTTCTTAGGTGGATCCGATCCGCGCACCAACACTTGCTGTTTGGAACTCAAATCATGGTTTCCTGCACTGCCGGATACCGAGACATCGCCCTCGACGCCCAAGACACGTGCAATAGGAATATGGTTTTTGGCGACGAAGGGGTCGAAGCCGGGTCGGCGCAAATGTCGGACCTCGACAGCGACCACACTGCCCGGTTCGGGCATGCTGACAATCAGATCGTAGCCAGGCACCTTGATCGGTACGCTGATGTCCGGCGCGGTCGACTGGATGAGGGTACGACCAAAGGCAACGTTCACGCCCGCAACGCTGGCACCTTCAATGCCAACGGGTGCAATGAACTGCACCTCGGTAGCATCTGACAGCGTTACCTTCACTTTGTCCGTGACATTAAAAGTGGGGTAAAACTTGGGTGGATTCAGAACGGTCGCACGCGGAGTGACCATCATGTCCTTTTTGATTCGTCCCCACGGCGAATCTTTGGTGCGCGCGAGCAAGAGCATATTGTCGCTGGTGACCTTTGCGAGCGGAGCTCCGTCAGCAGCAGGCGGCGTGGGTACGTCGATCGCGTCGGCTGTCGGTGGGGCATCGGCAGGCATGTCATCTGGTGCGGTACTTGCGTCTGCCAGGTCGGCCGATTCTGGCGGCGCGTCATCGGACGCCATCTCGGCTGCCTTGGGAGGCGTGCTGGTTGTGTCACTGACAACCGGCGATGCAGCGTCGTCGGTGGGACTTGTTGGTGCAGTCTCCGCCGCGTCGGTGTCTGCGGATTTTTGCTTGTTGGGATCCGCAACCGATGGTTGTGCATCGTTGGACGGCCGAGAACCCGACGGATCGGGGGAGGGTAACGCATCACCGTCACTGGACGTCGGATCTGCCGCTACACCGCTCGCCTCTGGCATCGGTAACTCTGCGGCCACAGTATCGGAATCGGCTGCCGCAGAATCGGACCCGTCGCTATTGGTTTCGGACCCGTCGTTGCTGCCATCCAGATCCACGCCGGGCGTTCCAACGGTTTCCATGACGGGCGCGTCGTCTGCGGAAACTTCGATTTCATCGGCGTCGGTCAGGTCATCGGTATCCGGATCCAGATAGGGTGCGGCTGGCGCAGGGTCGGGCAAGTTCTGGGCGACTGGGTTCTCAAGCAGCGGTGCAAATATCCTCGCCAGTGCAAACAACAGCACACCGGCCAGCGCCAACGACACCAACCAGGGTGTGATTCGGGACGTGCGTATGGAGCCACCGTACAGGTCTGCACGGTTGATACCCGAGAGACCAGCGGCTGCGGAATGTTCGTCTTCGACTACATCGTCCACCGTGCCCGACTCGCGCAACCGCGTCGGAGCGTCCGATACACCCGAGTCAGCGGCACCCACCGGCTCGATCGGCCGCGCCGCCGCTGCTGGGGCCGGGTCGGGGGTCGGTAATTCGGCTGGCATTGCCGTTGCGGTAGGTGCATCGGGCAACGCGACCGACGAAAAACTTCCCGACACCGGAATCTCTTTCAGCTCACGTTCGGGTAGATCGTAGATGCGCTGGCGAAGTTTTTCAGAGACGTCACCCTTCTTTCCCAAAACCATTGTCAATATCTGATGGCAGGCAGCAGCTTCTGCCAAATGCGGATCCGATTCCAAACAAGCTCGTTCGATTTCGGCAACCTGTTCGGACGGCAGCGTGCTGTCCAAGTACTCACTGATCACATTTGGCTCTTCGATCGGATTGACCGCCGTGGGCAAAGGAGCCGACAACGACGCATCCACCAGCGTTCCGCGGATTCGCTGGACCAATTGAGTCGCAAATCCGCTCTCGCCTAGTTTCGAACGGAGTGCTTCGGCATCGTCGGGATCGAGCGTGTTGTCCAAATAGGCCAACAGGGTTCGCAGAGTGAGTCTCATAGCAATATCACCAAATTTGAAAACGGGTTGGCGGCACAGGGCGCATGATTACCTGATTGCTGATTACCTGATTCACGACGTAAATGAAACGAAACATGGGTGTCTGC
>JABDKS010000313.1 GCA_013002105.1 Pirellulaceae bacterium
CGATACCACTGCCCGTCAAATCGAGGTAAGCAACCGTCTTGGAGTCTAGAATCCGCAGCGTGTCAAATCCTTTGGGAGAGATGTTGACGAGTCCATTGTCGCTACGCGGCGCCGACGCAACGAAGAACATCTTTTGATTCAATATGAACCTTTGCAGACGTTCATCAAGTTCTTCATAAACTTTTCCCATTGCGGCCTCCCAATCAGATTCAATGCGAGTTGCCCAGCGTCGTAGCACAGGCTGCCAGCCTGTGAACAACTGTCAATGCAGGCTGGCAGCCTGCATTACGTTGAGATTGCTTTGGCCACGGCCTGCTCCAGTACCAGGTGTGGATGGATCGAGTCGTCGGCCAGATAGTCGAACAGTCAGGTGTAATTGATGTCGCCCTGCATCGCAAATGATTCAGTCCACGCGCCGCCCTTCGATTGACGCAAATGCAGCTCCACAATCCGATCGTGGTAATGAGTTTGCGCGTAGAAAACGGCGACTTGCGAATCACCACAACTTCACGTTGTCCGGATCGGTCGCCGTCAACATGTGGTGAAATTCTCGTGCGTTTTTTGGGCATCGCATTCCGCATTTCTTCGGCAAGAAATTCGGTGGTCAGCCATTGAAGTGGAGTAAGGTTGCGCGCAAAGCCGCAAAGATCGCTAAGGATCTGGGCTTTGCGTCCTTGGTGACTTTGCGCGCAACTCGTCTTTTCGATGCGGTACGTGCAGGCAACCACGAGACACACCAAACACACGAAATATCACAGCCGATCTTTTTCGTGTCTTTGGCGATTTTCGTGGTTCACTCTTCTATTCCAACGGTCTGCTTTCGCGTGGGAAAGACGTTCCGTTTTTGCAGTTCGCTCGCTTTCGAACTGCTGCTGTGACGAAGTCGATCTGGTAATTGATGCGAGCGTTCCGCTGTTCTTTGTGGCTGAATTCGAATACTCATCGCTCTTATAAACTGTTGGCCAGAATCTCGTCGAACGAGAGTTTCCAAACCCATTCACGCCCCAGCAATTCATGATTCTTCTTCATCCGCAATCCAAGCAATCAAAAGTTATGGTGCAGCCGATCCAACCGAAGTGTTCACGGCTTTCGAGTCAACTCGACCGCCGGGCCTTTGGTGCGTTTGCCGTCCATGTTCATCGACCAGATCTGTTTGATCTTGTCCTCGGATTCGAACTCGATCGTCAAGGCGCACATGTGCATCTCGTCCTTCTCGATATCGGAATCCTTGGCGAGCTCCAGCGACACGGACTTGTCCGACGAACCGGTAAGCTTCAATCGAGGTTGGTTGCCCAGCATGCAGTAATGGGTCAACTCCAGCTTGCCGTCGCGATCGTGATAGACGGTGACCATCTCCATCGACGACCCCGGGTTGTAAGTTTCCACAACGGCGCTCCCGCCCGCGGTCACACGGTAGACCAACGTCACTTTTTCCGGGCCGTTGCCATGATCCACCTCCCCGGTCCAAGTCCCAACGAGACCTTTGATCCGATTCAATTCCTGCGAATCCGCCCCCCGTACCGACTCGAATGCGAATCCAAACGAAACCAGCAAACCAAACACCAAAGCAACAACATTTCTCATCACACTTCTCCAGGATTCGAGTTACACCGCATTCTAACAATGTAGCAGGCTCGCTCCGTCGAGCCGCCCGCGCGCACCGCGAAGGGACTCGCGGGACTACATGGCCGAATCGGCAGCGGGGCAGCCGTGTTGCGCGCAAAGCCGCCAAGAATCTCGGTCTTTGCGTCCTTTGCGACTTTGCGCGACACTCGTCAGCCCACACTCACCGCGCGATCGAGGCGGGTGAAGTAGAGGCCTATTTCCTTGACGCGTGCTCCCGTCGCGTCCGAGAAGTTTTTTGCGTATTGATCCAGTTGCGGCCGGTAATAACCAACCGCGCTTTCCATTTCGCTGATCGCGATGTCGTCTGTCTTGTAATCGACAATGACCCAGCCGTCCTGTTCCTCGAACAGCAGATCAATCACGGCGCGCGTGATGATCGGTTGCCCGGTATCGGATTGCGAGACCGTCTCCAGCGGAAACTCGCTGTAACAACGCAATGCTTGACGGGCTCGCGTCCAAATTTCCGATCGAGTCACCGCATCGACCGTCTGCGACAATTCCTCGACTCGTTCGTTGCCAAGCCCGAATTGTGTCGCCAGCATCACGGCGGCCTTCGTTCGATCGGCGTCGGGGGTTTTGGTCGCGAGTTCCAACAGTTCATGGACTGCCGATCCCCACTTGTAACCGTATTCACCGCTCGCTTGCCAATTGGGCCGGGAGGTGCCTTTAAGCGCGACCTCCTTGGCGGTTTCGATTTCGTAATTCGGTTCCTTCACTTTGACCCAACGTGCGGCAATCGTTTCGCGATCGACCAACTCCGGCC
>JABDKS010000330.1 GCA_013002105.1 Pirellulaceae bacterium
GGCTGGGTTCGTGTGCAGCCGGGCGTGATCCGAAACGAATTGAACATGGCGATCGAGCCGGACGGGATTCTGTTTGGGCCGGAAACGTCCACGCAAAACCGCGCCATGATGGGTGGCATGCTTGGTAACAACTCGTGTGGATCCAATTCAATCAAGTTCGGCAGTGTCCGTGATCATGTATTGGAAGTCACCGCCCTGCTGAGCGACGGGTCCAAAGTTGTGTTTGGTTCCTTGGATTCCGATCAATTTGCGGCCAAGTGCGACGGTCCCGATACGTTGGAAACCAGGCTTTATCGAGACATTCGCGATTGCCTGTCCGAGCAAGAGACTCGAGACGAGATCACGCGAGAATTTCCCAAGCCGACGATTCCGCGCCGCAACACGGGGTATGCAATCGATTTGTTGATGGACGCCGGTTGTTTTGACGCCCGCAGTGACAAACGATTTCACTTTGGAAAATTGATCGCCGGCAGCGAAGGCACGCTTTGTTTGGTGACCGAGATCAAGCTGCATTGCGATCCCCTGCCGCCGCCGATAAGCGGCTTGTTGTGCGCGCATTTCGAGACCGTCGATCAAGCACTACGCGCGACGCAGATTGCCGTCAAATACGATTGCTATGCTTGCGAGTTGATCGACAAGTACATTCTGGAGTGTACCGAGCGCAGTATCGAGCATCGCGAGAATCGCTTTTTTATCCAAGGGGATCCGGGTGCGATTTTGGTCACAGAGATACGCGGCGAATCGAATCAGCAAGTGCTGTCGGTCACGGAGCAAATCGAAGCCGACTTTCGCGCCGCCGGTCTCGGCTATGCCTATCCGGTGTTGTTCGGACACGACAGCACCAAAGTATGGGATCTTCGCAAGGCGGGATTGGGGTTGCTGGGGAACTCGCCCGGCGATGCCAAGCCGGTTGCCGTGATCGAAGACACGGCGGTCGATGTCGATGATTTGCCCGCGTACATCGCTGAGTTCAATGAACAGTTGCGCGACCGATTTCAGTTGGAGTGCGTGCATTATGCCCATGCTGGTTCGGGCGAGATTCATCTGCGGCCGATTCTGAATCTGAAGACGGCCGAGGGAAATCAGATGTTCCGCGACGTTGCTCAAACGATTGCAGACTTAGTCAAAAAGTATCGCGGGTCGCTCTCGGGCGAACATGGCGACGGGCGTTTACGAGGCGAGTTCCTGCGGCAGATGATCGGCGACCAAAATTACGAATTGGTCAAACGCGTCAAACGGACTTGGGATCCGAACAATATTTTTAATCCCGGCAAGATCGTCGACACACCACCGATGAATCAACACTTGCGGTTCACACCTGGGCAAAAAGATCGACCGCTGCCGACCGTGTTTGATTGGTCATCGACGATCAGCGTGCTGGGCGCCGCCGAGATGTGCAATGGTTCGGGCGACTGTCGAAAAACCCATCTGACCGGCGGAGTGATGTGCCCTAGTTACATGGCAACGCGAAACGAGAAAGACTCGACGCGGGCCCGTGCCAACATGTTACGTCACGTCATCACTAATTCGGAAAAAGAAAATCCGTTTGACAGCGAGGAGCTGAAGGAAGTCTTGGATCTGTGTTTGTCGTGCAAGGGTTGCAAGAAGGAATGTCCGTCGACGGTCGATATGGCCAAGTTGAAAGCGGAGTTTCAGCAGCAATATTACGATGCCAATGGAAGTCCGCTGCGAGCCAAGTTGATCGCCCGCTTTGTCAGCGGGCAACGAGCCGGCGGCCGAGTCGCAGGTCTCTACAATTCCGTTGTCTCGACCACTTGGAGTCGTCGTCGGTTGAACTCGTTGCTCGGTTTTCATCCCGATCGAACGATCCCAAAGGTAGCACCTCAGACATTTGCCAAGTGGTTTGCCAGTCGCAAACGCGGGACTAAAGCTGATCCGGTAGGTCGTGTCATGTTGTTTTGCGACGAGTTCACTAATCACAATGACGTCGACATCGGTATCAAGACTGTCGAGTTACTCGAGCGACTCGGTTACGAAGTCGATATGCCGGACCTGTTGGAAAGCGGTCGAACGTGGCTGTCCAAGGGTTTCGTTCGAAAAGCCAAGACGATCTTGAACGAAAATACGCGGCGGCTGCGCAACGTCGTTTCGGACGGGTGCCCGCTGATCGGTGTGGAACCGTCCGCAATTTTGACGCTTCGCGACGAAGCCATCGATTTGGCGACCGATGACCTGAAAAAGGTCGCGATCGAGATGGCGCCGAACTGTTTGATGTTAGAGGAGTTTCTTGCGCGCGAAGCGACCGCAGGCCGCATCACGGCCGATTCGTTTACCGAAGAATCCAAGTCAATTAAACTGCATGGACATTGTTTTCAAAAATCGATCGGCAGTGTCGATGCCAGCGTGGTGTCGCTGTCTTTGCCGGCCAACTACACGGTCCAGACGATTGCGAGTGGTTGCTGTGGGATGGCGGGATCATTCGGTTATGAAAAGGAACATTACGATTTGTCAATGAAAATTGGTAACTTGGTTTTGTTTCCCGCCGTTCGGTCGGCGTCGCAGGATGTCTTGATTGCCGCTCCGGGAACGTCGTGCCGACACCAGATACACGATGGGACTGGTCGTCGTGCGTGGCATCCGGCGGAAATCCTGCACGCTGCATTGAAGTGATCTGCGCGGAATTTCCGCGTGAACTGCTGCTCGACTGGACTTATAATCCGTACAGCTAGGACCCACACCTGTCACTCGCGCGATACGACGCGAAGCCATTTGAAACTTATGAATAAATCCATTGCAGTCTGTTTGCCCTGTGTGATTGTTTTCTCGTGTGCCACACGCAGCCCGGCTCAAGAGATCGACTTCGAAAAACATATCGCGCCGATTATCGCGGCCAACTGCGTCAACTGTCACAACGAGAAGGAGGCGGAGGGCGATCTGCGTTTGGATACTTTGGCCGGTGCACTCAAGGGCGGCAGTAGCGGTCCGGCGTTGGTGCCAGGAAAGCCGGCGGAGAGTCCGTTATTCACCACGACGGTTCTGGCAGCGGACCATGACGAGTTGATGCCGCCCGAGGCGCCGATGGACAAGAGTCAGACGGAGTTGTTTCGGCAGTGGATTGCGTCGGGCGCGGACTGGCCCGAAGGCAAACCGTTGAAAATGCAACCTCGCATCGACTTTGTTAAACACATCCAGCCGATCTTGGAACAGCAGTGCGTTTCGTGCCACAGCGGCGAAGAACCCGAGGGAGGACTCGATTTAACGACGCGGGAAATGGCATTGGACAGTGGATGCATCGAGCCGTTTGCATCGGCGGATAGCTCGCTTTACACGACCACGGTGCTCAACAAAAAAGACGACGCACTGATGCCGCCCCAGAATGCGGGCGGCCCTTTACCAAGTGACATGACAAAATCATTACGGCTTTGGATTGATCAAGGTGCACTCTGGCCCGCCGATTTGGTGTTGGTCAAGAAGGCCAAGAAGATCGGCCCCCAGGTGACATGCGACGATATCGAACTGACTCGAAAAATCCACGCTTTGATCGTCGAAAAGTCCCGAGTGAAAACCGAAGCGAGAATGAAGGACTATTCAAGCAAGGTGCCGTTGACGGGCGCAGCGTTCGAAATGATCGCCATCAAGGGCGGCGAATTTTTGATGGGTAGTCCCGAAGATGAAAAATTCCGGTCGGAAATCGAGGGTCCGCAACAAACGGTCAGCGTCAGTCCATTTTGGATGGGCAAATTCGAGGTGACTTGGGATGAATACGAGCCGTATATGATCACCCAGGTCGATCGCGAAAAACACGGGGCGCGAAGCGATTACAATCCGGCGGTGCACACGATTGTTGACGGCGTCAGTCAACCCACGGCGCCGTACACCGAGATGAGTTTTGGGATGGGGCAGACCGGATTCCCAGCGATCAGCATGACGCAGCACGCGGCCAATAAATATTGTCAGTGGCTGAGCGCTCAAACTGGCCACTATTATCGGCTGCCAACCGAAGCGGAATGGGAGTACGCCTGTCGCGCCGGTACCACGACTGCGTTTTCGTTCGGTGACGCAAGTATCGACGACTACGCTTGGTACGTAGACAACAGTGAGGAAAAGTACCAACAGGTCGGTCAAAAGAAACCCAACCCGTGGGGCCTACACGATATGCACGGTAACGTGCGCGAGTGGGCTGCGGACCAATTCGCCAAGGATTATTTTCAACGCATCGCCGACACGCCCGACAATCCGTTTTTGCGACCGACCAAGTTGTATCCCAGATCCGCTCGTGGTGGGGGCTGGGCGGATGATCCTGATCAACTGCGATCAGCCGCGCGGGTGGGTTCGAGCGAAGCTTGGAAAGAGACAGATCCGCAATTGCCACAAAGCATTTGGTACCATACAGATGCTCAGTGGATCGGTTTTCGAATCATTCGGCCGCTCGAAATTCCCACGGTCGAAGAAATGTATTTCCATTGGAACAGCGCTAGTGGCATGCGATATTGAATCGCATGCCGAATCGGTGATTCACAATTCCTGCCATCTGCGCTCCCACCTCCCTTCCCTCCCCTGTCTCTGACTGTATCGAAAATGAACAACATGAAACCTCAAGATCGTCGCAACTTTATCAAGTCGGCTGGTGCTGCGACCGCGCTGACCACCGTCACAGCCCCGCACGTGTTTGGGCAGGAAAAGAAAGATGCCAGCACCATCAAGGTTGCACTGATCGGCTGTGGTGGTCGGGGTACGGGAGCGGCGGCTGATGCGTTGTCTGTTGAATCGGCACCGCTTCGATTGGTGGCGATGGCGGATGTTTTTCCGCACAAAATGGAATCGAGTCTGGGGGCGCTGAAGGGCAAGTTCGACGAGACACCTGAAAAAATTGATGTTCCAGAAGATCGCCAGCACATCGGATTCGAGGCTTACAAGGACGCGATGGCGGCATTGGATCCAGGCGATATCGTGATCTTCACCACGCCATTGGCATTTCGCGGTGTCCATTTCAAACACGCCATTGAATTGGGCTTGAACGTGTTCATGGAAAAGCCGGTGATCGCGGACGGCCCCAACGCCAAGCGGATGTTGGAGTTGTCCAAGCTGGCGGATGAAAAAAATCTCAAATGTGCCGTTGGGTTGATGGTCAGGCATTGCCGGGGACGACAGGAATTGCACAAACGGATTAGCGATGGTCAGATCGGCGATCTGATTTGCATGCGTGCGTATCGGATGCACGGTCCAGTTGCGTCAGCGTTTTCCAAAGCACGGCCGGATGACAAAACGGAAGTCATGTTTCAGATCGAACGGTTCCACAGTTTTATCTGGGCCAGTGGTGGCTTGTTTAGTGATTTTTACATCCATCAGATCGACGAAACCTCGTGGATGAAAAACTCCTGGCCGGTCAAGGCTCATGCGGTTGGTGGTCGACACTATCGCGGGGATTACGTCGATCAAAATTTCGATACCTATAGCGTCGAATACACTTACGACGACGGATCCAAGCTGTTCTTTGATGGTCGTACCATGTTGGGCTGTCGAAACAACATGTCCAGTGTTGTGCATGGCAGCAAGGGTTCCGCCTATGTCAGCATGTCCGGCCACAAGCCTGGCAAGGTTCGCACGTTCAGCGGTCAAAACCAGGTCAACGACGACATCGTTTGGAAGTATCCACAGCCAGAGGAAAATCCCTACCAATTGGAATGGAACGACTTTGTCGATGCGATCATCAATGACAAACCGTACAACGAAGTGCCCCGCGGCGTGGAAGCCAGTTTGGTGACCAGCATGGGTCGGATGGCGGCCCATACCGGCCAAGAAATCACGTACGATCAGATGTTGAACTGCCCGCACGAGTTCGCACCCGACGTGGCGACCATGACGCCCGATGGGCCGGCTCCCGTGATGCCAGGCGACGACGGTTTGTATCCGGTTCCCCAACCGGGAATTGTCAAAGACCAAGAATACAAAGCGTAGCCGGACTGCTCCGTTGGGTATTTCGATTGGATTCGAGCTTGCCGCCGGCTCACGTCGCGGCAGTGATGCTGGTTTGAATTCGTAGGAGCGTCGTCGGTTACTTTGGCATGGTTTGATCGCGTTCAAAGAGTTGCTCGCTGGCAACGCGAAGCCGCCGACTGACTTCGCGACCCATGTTCATCATGATCAGCGCGTACTGTTCCAAATCACTTTGGTAAAGTTTCAATAGAGTGTGTCGTGTGACCTTGATCGCACGGCATGCTGTGTTGGCCCGCACGGCGGCGCTGCGAGGTTCCAGGTCGATGATTGCCATCTCGCCGACACAATCACCGACTCCTAGTTCACCCAAGTGCACAGCTTCGCCGTTCCACGTTTTCTCAATCGTGACGCTGCCAGCGGTCAAAACGTACAGCGACTGCGCTGGTTCGCCTTCGTGAAAAAAGTAGTCATCCGGTTCCACGTCGACCGATTCGGACTTGTCCAAAATGAATTGCAGCGAGCTTTCACTTAGCCCGCCGAACACCGGCATCCGCCGTAATAGTTCGATCGATTCATCTGATTCGGACATCCGATCACCCGGTAGAAAATAAGATTCTGGCTGCGAACGCATGTTCTGGTTCGCACGAGGGCAAGCCACCATTAGAACCGAAATCGACTGGAGCCGAAATGAAAGTGTGTTCGCAAAACGATTCGTGGTGAAAGCCGCGACCTTTGCTGCGAGACACCCGACACATTGCGCAACAGAATCAGCCACCGATCCCTGCCAGCCAAACCAGTAGCGCGATAATGGCAAAGCAGGTTGCAACTGATGCCACAAATCCAACGACATCGGACGTTCGCGGCCTGAGCGCTTCGATGCTCGTACCGGGAAAGAGGCGATTGGATTCGAAGCGTTTTGGGTCGCGGTACGACTCCTCCAAGTTTTTCTGATCGACCTCCGGATCGGCGTCGACTTCGGTTTTCATCTTGGCGTAATAGCGGTCCAGGATCGTTTGAT
>JABDKS010000347.1 GCA_013002105.1 Pirellulaceae bacterium
CCAGGGCGCCGACGGAAAAAAGAAACGCGGGCAGCCAAAAAAGCTGACCAGCGGTGTGGCCTGGGACATGCAGCCACGATTCAGCCCAGACGGACGCGAGATCGCGTTCACCAGTGACCGGCACGGAAAGAGCGGCAAAGCGGGCGACAACATCTGGGTGATCGATGGCGATGGACGCAGTCCGAAACAGATCACCAACGAAACTTATCGACTTTTCAATGGACCTGACTGGTCGCCCGATGGCCAATACATCGTCGCTCGCAAACACTTCACCAGTCGTCGCTCGCTAGGAGCCGGCGAGATGTGGATGTTTCATCGCCACGCGGCCACGGCCGATGCAATGGCCGGTGTGCAATTGACGAAACGAGATAGCGATCAAAAAGATGTGAACGAACCGGTCTTCTCACGCGATGGACGCTACCTCTACTACTCGCTTGACGCGACCCCAGGTGACACGTTTGAGTACGACAAGGATTCGACAAAAGGAATCTACGCGATCAAGCGACTTGATTTGGTCAAAGGTGAAACCGAAACGGTGATTCGTGGACCGGGCGGAGCGTGTCGTCCGACTCCGTCGCCCGATGGTAAGTCGATCGCGTTTGTGCGTCGCGTTGGAGCCAAAACCGGATTGCATGTGTTCGATGTCCAATCGGGAGCGATTCGATTGGTTTATGACGATTTGGAACGTGACATGCAGGAAGCGTGGGCGATTCATGGCGTCTATCCCGGTTTTGACTGGACGCCCAATGGTCGATTCATCGTGATTTGGGCCAAGGGAAAAATACGTCGGATCAAAGTCGCCGACGGTAGCGCGAAAGTCATTCCGTTTCACATCCAAGACAAACGGTCGATCAAGAACGCAGTCCGATTTCCGATCGAAGTCGGAGCCGACGAATTTGACGTCAAGATGCTGCGCTGGGTCAACGTTTCGCCGCAGGGCGATCGGGTGGTCTATCAGGCACTGGGACACCTGTACATCAAATCGTTGCCCGATGGGGAGCCACGTCGGCTGACCCAACAAAACGACCATTTTGAGTTTTACCCCAGCTTTTCACGCGACGGTCGTTACGTCGTGTACACCACTTGGAACGATCAAACGTATGGATCGATCCGTGTCGCGTCGGCCGATCCCGATGCAAACGAAAATTGGGTCGTGACGTCTCAGCCGGGTCACTATGCGAATCCGGTTTTCTCGCCCAGCGGAAAACGCATTGTGTTCGAAAAGACCACCGGCGGTCATTTGACGTCGCCGCTCTGGTCACGCGATCCGGGTATCTACAAGATCGCGACGCGCGATGGAAACGCCGAGCGGATTTCCAAATCGGGGAGCCGACCACAATTTGGGGATTCGGATCAACGCGTCTATTTCACCAAGCGGGACGCTGGCAAAGAAGCCGATAATTTGCAGCTTTGTTCGATGGACTTGGACGGATACGAAGAACGCACCCATTACACCAGCACGTGGGCGACGGAATATTGCCTTTCTCCGGATCGCAAATGGGTCGCGTTCATCGAACGATTTCATGTTCATGTCGCGCCGTTCGTCGATGCCGGATCTGTCGTCACGGTGGGGCCCGACGCAAAGGGATTACCAGTCACTCGGGTCAGCCAAGAGGCGGGAGATTTCATCCACTTTTCCGGCGACGCTCAGCGGCTGCATTGGAGTCTCGGGCCGGAATTGTTCACCAGCGAATTGAAATCGACGTTGCCGATCTTGCAGGAGCCAAACACTAACGCGGCCGATGGCAAGGTGGCGGGCAAACAGGCAGAAGAAGCAGAAACACCAAACGGGGAAACAGAACCTCAGCCCCAGGTCAGTTCGCTGGCAATCGGTTTCCAAGCCAAACACGCCAAGCCCGGTGGCGTCACCGCGATCGTTGGCGGACGGGTCGTCACCATGGGCCCCAGCGGCGTGATCGAGAATGCAACGATCGTGATCGACGGAAATCGGATTGTGGCAGTCGGGCCGGCTGATGAGGTCGACGTGCCAGAGGATGCCTACCTGATGAAGGCGCGGGGGCAAACGATCCTGCCTGGATTCGTCGATACCCACGCGCATGGGGCGCAGGCGTCCAAAGGAATCACGCCGCAACAGAACTGGATTGATTACGCGCGGTTGGCGTTTGGTGTGACAACGATCCATGACCCCAGCAACGATACGCACAGTATTTTTGCGGCTAGTGAAATGGCCAAAGCGGGTGTGATCACGGCGCCGCGGACTTTTTCGACCGGAACGATTCTTTACGGGGCCACCGGTGCCAGAAAAGCCGAGATCGATTCGCTCAGCGATGCATTGTTTCATCTACGGCGAATGAAAGCGGTCGGTGCGTTTACCGTCAAGAGTTACAACCAACCGCGACGTGATCAACGTCAACAGGTGCTCAAGGCGGCGCGGGATTTAAAAATGATGGTGGTTCCCGAAGGCGGATCAACGTTCATGCACAACATGACCATGATCGTGGACGGACACACCGGAATTGAACACACTTTGCCTGTCCAAACCGCGTATGACGACGTGATGGATCTGTGGCGTAACACCGGCGTCGGATACACCCCGACACTGAGCGTCGCCTACGGTGGGATCTCTGGCGAACAGTATTGGTATCAGATTGATGATCTTTGGCTGCATCCCAGATTGCAGACGTTTATTCCGCCGCACGTTTTGAATCCCCGTTCGCGGCGTCGCAATAAATCGCCCGACGAAGATTACAACCACATTCGTGTGGCCGAAATCGCAAAGCAGGTGGTCGATCAAGGCGGATTGGTGCAGGCAGGCGGCCACGGTCAGCTCAACGGGATTTGCACCCATTGGGAAATGTGGAGCTTCGTGCAAGGAGGGATGACGCCGATGCAAGCACTGACGTGTGGGACGATTAACGGAGCAAAATATCTGGGACTCGATGGCGACCTTGGCTCGATCGAGCCGGGGAAACTGGCCGACATGATCATCTGCCAAAAAGGAGCCGATCCGACCAAGCGGATCCGCGACAGCGAGCGAATCGCGCATGTGGTCGCCAACGGTGAGATTTTCGAAGCCAATCGGATGAATCGATTCGGCAGCCGCCAACCGCGGATGCCGTTTTATTGGGATGGCAGCGAAAGCGGCATGACGATCGGAGCCTCCCACACCGAGGGTGTCGGATGCAGTTGCCTGCGAGGCCGTCACTGATTCGGGAGCAACCCCCGTGGGCGACCGGCAGCGAAGGTTTCTGGGTCCTGGCCGTTGCTAACTACCAATTTGTGGCGGTCTGTATCAAAGGGGCGGTCAACAGTTGTGAACTGCTGGGCGTTCAACAATACTCTAAGGCAACAAAACACTAGCGTTCTGTCAAAACAGATTTGCCGGCCCTACCAGCTGACGCAATATTTTTCGTTAGATGACACCCGACACGTCGATTCAAGATCGTAGGCCAGGACCTGTCCTGGCAAAGCCGTGCCAGGACAGGTCCTGGCCTACAAGAAATCTAAAAATGCAGTAGACGACACCCTCCACATCGACTGAAGGCAGACAGAATACTAGGGTTCACGACTCCCGTACATTTAGGCCGGCTGGACGTTTTGACCAGTTGGACCGTTTTCTCGATAAGGTAGCACGAGTGATGAAATTGCGTCTTCCGTTGGCCATGACTGGCCTGTTTGTTTGCGGCCTGTTTGTTTGCGGGCCGATGGTGTCTGGCGCGCATGCCCAATCATCGAACCAACTAACCGATTCTGAAAAGAAGAGTGGTTGGAAAATGTTGTTTGATGGCAAGTCGACTGACGGCTGGCGCAATTACAAAAAGGACGGCATCTCCGACGGTTGGAAAGTTCAAGATGGTGCGCTCGTGCGATCCGATCGTGGTGCGGGCGACATCATCACCGACAAAAAGTACGGTGCGTTTGAGTTGTCGCTCGATTACAAAATCAGCAAAGGCGGCAATAGTGGTGTGATGTTTCATGTGGTCGAAGGAGACGGACCACCGTGGCACAGCGGACCGGAGATCCAAGTGCAAGACAACGTCGACGGTCACGATCCACAAAAAGCGGGCTGGCTCTATCAGCTCTATCAACCCACTGCGCCGCGTTGGGCCAAAATCAAAGCCATCCCCGATTCGACCCGGCCGGCCGGAGAGTGGAATCAGCTGTACATTCGCATTGCACCGGACCAGAGCGAAGTCTGCATGAACGGCGTGTTGTATTACCGTTTTAAAGTGGGCGACAAGAAATGGGACGAACGTGTTGCGGCCAGCAAGTTCGCAAAATTCGAAGGGTTCGGCAAAGCGGGCGAAGGACACATCTGTTTGCAAGATCACGGCAACGAAGTCGCCTACCGTAATATCAAGGTTCGCGAAATCGGTCCCGATGGTTCGGTCCCGCAACCCATCGATGACAAGCTACAGCTCAAGGGCGAGCTGGCCTTTCCCAATTTGAAATGGGATCAGTGGGAAGCGATCGACGAAGACGGACGTGTTCGACCACTGCGTTTGATGGAATTGACACACGCACAAGACGGCTCGAATCAATTGTTTGCCGCCTCGCAACGGGGGCATATCTGGACGTTCGAAAACAAGGCGGATGTTAGCAAGTCGCATCTCGTGCTGGACTTGACAGAGAAAGTTTACGATTGGAAGAAACCGGGTGCCAATGAACAGGGACTCTTGGGTTTGGCGATCCATCCTGATTTCAAATCCAACGGTTACTTCTTTGTTTACTACTCGCACAGCGACAAAGAACACTCGATCGTTTCACGATTCACGATGTCCAAAGACAATTCGAAGACGGCGGATCCGGATTCGGAAAAGGTCATCATGAAAATCAAACAGCCGTATCAGAACCACAACGGCGGCTGTATCGAGTTTGGACCGGACGGATTCCTGTACATTGGTCTGGGTGACGGCGGTGATCGCAACGATCCGCTGGCCGGCGGGCAGGATTTATCGACTCTGCTCGGTTCGATCTTGCGCATCGACGTCAATTCGTCCTCCGGGGACAAGGCCTATGCGATCCCAGCGGATAATCCGTTTTTGAACGTAGCCGGTGCTCGACCGGAGATTTACGCACACGGCATTCGCAATCCCTGGCGATTCGGTTTTGACAAAGCAACCGGTGACCTGTGGTTGGGCGACGTCGGGCAGGAATTGTGGGAAGAAGTCAATGTGATCGAAAAAGGCGGCAACTACGGTTGGAGCAATCGCGAAGGAACCCATCCGTTTGGCAATCGGCCGACAGTTGCCAATACTTCGGCGCCGTTGGAACCGGTTTGGGAATACGATCATCGAATCGGCAAATCGATCACTGGCGGCCGCGTCTACCGAGGCAAGCGGGTGCCCGAATTGGAAGGCAAGTATCTGTATGCCGATTACGTGACCGGCCGAATCTGGGCGTTGACTTACGACAGTGCGACGGGCAAAGCGACGCGGAATGTCGAAGTCCTGCCCGACAGCATCCCTGTGTTGGCGTTTGGCGAAGACCAAAACGGAGAGGTCTATTACCTGACCAACAGCGCCAAAGGCCAGTGCATTTACCAATTCAGTAAGTAGCACAAGGGCCGGTTTCCACCGGCCGACAAAGGTTGATCCACACGTAGGGCCGGTTCCCACCGGCCGGAAA
>JABDKS010000380.1 GCA_013002105.1 Pirellulaceae bacterium
GTGCGATAGAAGACGCCACTGTTGGCTCCGGCGGATAACTTGTAAGACAGCGTCAAGACAAAGTTCTGATAGTCGCGGCGTGTCCAGATATAACCACTTCCTTTGACTCGTTGCTTGCCGTCCTTTCCTGAAACGGTATCCATCCGGCAAGTCATTGCTCCGTCATCGTCGATCACCCAACCGCCTTCGCGGAAATCCCATTGGTCTAAATGCTTGCCATCGAACAAAACAGTCGGTTCGCCGGCGTTGGCGCCGACCGCCGAGCACAGGGTCACAACAACAAATGTGCAGATGCGGTGCATAGGATCATTCTTTGTGCGGTGTGATGTTCAAAGTCAGCGCCCCATAGTCTAGCTGTGTTGGTGTTCACGAGGCCACCTAGTCAGCCACATCGCGTCAGATACGCCACCAAACAGGTCCCGCCGCAGTCCCTGACAGCCAACGTAGCCTGCGGTGATGGCTAGAATCAGTGGGATGTCCGACCGCAGCAAGAGGGTTTGATCATGCGCGACGCGATAGCTCACTTTTTTGACACGTCCGCTTTTCCGGCCCGCTGGGATTGTGGATCAGGTTGGGTGGAAGAACCCATCTATGGCTGGCTTCACATTTTCAGCGACCTGGCGGTGTTTGCTTCGTACTACGCCGTTCCTTGTGTGGTCGCCTGGTTTGTGCTGCGCAAACCGGAGCTCAAGTTTCCGCCGATCTTTTGGGTTTTTCTAGGGTTGGTTTTCTTTTCTTGCGGCAGCGTTCACCTGGTCGAAGCGGGCATCTTTTATTGGCCCCACTATCGGCTTTCCGCCGTCATCAAATTCATCACTGCCGCTGTTTCTTCCGTCGGCGTTGTGATCCTGGCCAAGACATTGCCGATGGCGCTGGACTTGAAGTCACCCGCGCAGTTGCAAGCCGAAATCGAAGAACGCCGGCAAGCCGAAACCAAATTAGACTTCGAAGAAAACTTGCTGGGCACCTTGATGAAGCATTTGCCTGACACGATCTATTTCAAAGACAAACACGGCAAGTATTTGCGAGTCAATCATGCGTTGGCCGAAAAACTAAGGCTGGCAAACCCGTCGCAAGCGATCGGCCGATCGGAATCTGACTTTCTGGACACTCATTTGGCAAGCGAAATCGAGCGCGACGACCAGTCAGTATTGGAATCGGAACATCCCATCGTTGGTCGCATCGAGCGCGAGCCGTGGAGCGATCGCGACAATGTTCAAAAGTGGGTGTCGTCATCCCGATTGCCGCTGCAAAACCGACAAGGCGAATTGATCGGCACGTTTGGAATCTCGCACGACATCACGCCAATCAAGCAAAGCGAAGAACGGCTTGCCAACTTGGCTCAGCAACTGGCATTGCCGCGGGGAGCATCAGCGAAGCCGTCACCATTGAAGCTATCTGAATTCGGACTGCGGGACATGATTAGCTGCGGATCAGCCATTCGCGGCATGGGATTGCGGCATGATTCGCGTCGATCCGTGGATGCGGAGATCGTGGAGTACCTGTATCAGCGGATGAAAACGGACGACAATCAGCATGCCTTTTCGTTGGTGCGAATGTTTCAAACCAGCCGCTACGGCGATCTGGATCCGATCGCCCGCGCCGCGGCCAAAGAAGCGGCCGGCGGCACCAGCCTTAGTTCCAACACGATATGTTTGACGTTGCAAGGGACAGCTGGTGTCGAACCGGCTTGGAATGATCGTGCTCGCAGCGCAGGACATCGTGCGATTCCCCTGCCCAGCGTCGAAGCGGTCGATCGATTGCCGATGATCGCGCAATTGATTCAGCAGCTGGGCTTTGATGTCGGCGGCATTTTGCAAGGTCGTGGTGACGTGATCATGAGGACCGCGGATACGAACGTTTTTCATGTTCCGGTGGCCCCGGGGAGTCCCTTTATTCCAGCTCAAGATGAGTTTGTCGTTCCCTATGGCATCCAATCGGTGATCGGCTTTGGTGATCTGTTGCCCAGCGGCGACCTGTTCGCAGTGATTTGTTTTTCGCGAGTGCCGATCAGTCGAGAAACGGCAATCCTGTTCTCGCATCTATCAATCAGTACCAAGATCGCCCTGCTCGCTCACGAACAGGGCGATGATCGTGTCGAAGCGCAGATCATGGCGGTCGATCAGTTGCTCCGCAATCACGAACAGGTCGTGTGCGATCAAGAGGCGATCCTGCATCAGACGGTGTCCGAGTTGGAATTGGCACGTGATGCCGCCAACAGTGCCAATCGCGCCAAAAGCGAATTCCTGGCCAACATG
>JABDKS010000413.1 GCA_013002105.1 Pirellulaceae bacterium
ACAGTGGAGCGACCGCGAAACTGAACTGAACCAGACAATTGCTGAATTGCGATCGTCGCAAAACCAAAACTCGGAATCACTCTCGCAGCGCATCAACGACTTGGAGACACATCTGGCCGCGACAATCGAAAATCTACAGCGTGCCGAAGGCGAATCGGAGAGGTTGGCCGGGGCGCTCGCTAAAAATGATGAAGCCCATGAACAACGATTCAACAATCTGTACGCACAAGCGATTCAGCTGCGCGACGCCAACAAGAAACTGGACGAAGACATCCAGACCAAGTCTTTGGCGATCGAACGAGCTACAGAGGAGGCCGCAGAGTTGAAAAGCCGACTCGCAAAACTTTCGGCCGAAGAATCAACTGCGAAAGTCAATCCAACAACGTTGAAAAAGTATCGAACGGCCGTGGCGAAGCTCAAGGCGATGTACAACGCACAACTGGAACGACGCCAACGAGCCGAGTTCGCCGTCACGCAGCTCGACCGAACCGTGACTTGGCTGGAAAAATCATCCAGCGATTTGCAAGACCAGCTTCAACGCGAAGCTGCGGCGCGTCGCAAGGCGGAATCCGTCATCAAACGCCGTGGCGTGGACACGAGCAACGAGGCCGCATCAGATGCGGTGATCACTCAGATCGAAATGGACGAGCAGATCAAGCGACTCACGCGGGAACTGGACGCAACGCGTAAAATTCGCGTGATCGAACGACAGCAGGCCCAGGCAGCGATCAAAAAGATCCGCAACGAATTGGCCGACTCCCGTCAGACCAGCGATCAACGGCGAGCCGCGTAAGGTCAAATCCGCCAGACGCACATGACCCAACCATCCTGACGCGAGATCTGCGTAGCGGATCGCTGAGCTATCCCCGTCTCTCTCTGCAGTCGGGTGTTCGCTGGGCTAAACTGGTGCCCGCAGACGGCTGCTTCTTTTGAGAAGCAACCATTCTTTACGGCACCAGTATCCAGGTCCAACGCACCATGAACCATCTCCGATACGCGCTCATCATCCCAACCGCGTTGCTTTTCGTCGCAGGTTTTTCATTTTCGACAACGGCATCCGCCGAGCGTCCCAATGTTCTGTTCTTGATCTGCGATGATCTGAATTGTGACATTGGTTGCTACGGTCATCCGCAAGTGAAAACACCCAACCTGGACCGTTTGGCGGCGCGCGGTGTGCGTTTTCCAAACACGCATTGCCAGTACCCCCTGTGCGGACCCAGTCGCGCATCATTCATGACAGGGCTGTATGCCGATCAAACATTGATCCATCGCAATGCGATCTACATTCGCGAGCGCATTCCCAATGTCAACACGATGTCGCAAATGTTTCGCGACGCGGGTTACTTCGCCACACGAATCGGCAAGTTGTATCACTACAATGTGCCCAAACACATTGGCACCAGCGGGCACGACGATCCCTATTCGTGGAACTACACGATCAATCCACGAGGACGAGATAAATCAGACGAAGACAAAATCTTTTCGCTCACTCCCGGCAGCTTCGGCGCTACACTCAGCTGGCTTGCCGCTGATGGTAACGATTTGGAACAGACCGACGGAATCGCCGCGACCGAAGCGATCAAAATGCTTCAGCAACATCGCGATGCTGACCAGAGTTTCTTCCTGGCCGTCGGACTTTTTCGACCACACACGCCGTACGTTGCGCCACGGAAATACTTTGACATGTATCCCTTGGAGAACATCGTCGTACCAGAAGTACCTGAGGGGTATTTAGATACGTTGCCATCTCCGGCCCGCAAGTCGATCACGCGGCGAAAAAACCAAGTGAACCTCCAGAAAGACCTGGCTCAAAAATCGATTCAAGCCTACTACGCTTCGATTACCTTTGCCGACGCCCAGTTAGGCCGCATCCTGGATGGATTAGAAAACTCTGGTTTGTCCGACAACACCATCGTCTTATTTACCTCCGACCACGGTTACCACATGGGCGAACACGGACACTATCAGAAGACGACGCTGTTCGAAAACGCCACACGTGTACCGCTGATCATGGCAGGACCTGGAATCGATCGTGGCACGGTTGCCCAAACGATGGCCGAGATGGTGGACTTCTATCCGACGCTGGCGGAACTGAGTGGACTGGAAAAACCTGAGTTCGTCTCCGGTCGCAGTCTCGTCCCCGCGTTGCAAGACCCTACCGCGATCGTGCGTGATTCGGCGTTGACGCAATATGACATCGGCTACAGCATCCGCACCAAAGATTACCGATACAGCGAATGGGGTGAAAACGGCGCCGCGGGCCGAGAACTCTACGACGAAAACACGGATCGAGCCGAGATGCACAATTTGGCCGAAAGCGATCAGCACATCCAAACGATTCAACGGCTTTCAAAGATGCTCCGCGATCGGATCCGCGATGCCAAAGTTCCACCCAAAGGGATCAAGCAGATCAGAAACGAAATCAAGCGGCATGTTCCGCAGCGCAACAACTAATCGAGACGAACAAACGAACATCTGCGGCTTGCAGCGAGTGCTTTGGCGGGGTCGACTACCGTGCATCGACCAGACGTTTATCGCAAGGGTCAGTACGGCAGTTCGCGCACGTAAAGGTTCTTGAAGTACAACGCACTGCCATGGTGCTGTAATTCGATTTGGTCGGCCCGTGGAATCGGTACTTGCCCGGTCTTGTCCCAGTAGTTTTCCAACTTGACTCGATCGACAATCAATTGGTTATTCAGCCAAATGGTGACCTTGTCGCCGACCATCCGGATCAGAAACGTGTTCCATTGGCCCGGTTTTTTATCCGCCAACACCGTCGGAACATTTCGCCAACGTTTGTTATTCCACAGTCCTCCCGAACCGAGGTTGCGACCGTTTTTGTAGGCGGTCACCCATTGTTCGGCGGTTTCCGGTGACTTACCACCTTGCTTGACCCTCGCGTCCCAGGGATCCCAGATTTGAACTTGTGGCGTACCACGAAGGTAGATTCCCGAATCGGCACCCGGTGGAATTTTCCAGTCACAGTAGAATTCAAAGTCGCCGTAGTCCTCGGCCGTACACAAACTCTGGCCTTTACCGTCATAGGTCAAAACGCTGTCGGTGAC
>JABDKS010000416.1 GCA_013002105.1 Pirellulaceae bacterium
TTCGGCGTGGTGCGGTCACCGCGAATGGCCAAGGCGAAGCCGTGCTCGGCTTGGGCTTCATGCTGATGGGCGAAAACAGTGATCAGGTCACATGGGCGCTCAAGGAAAAGCTACAGCAGATCAAGGAAACACTACCGGCCGGAGTCACGATCCAAACGGTCTACGACCGCACAGAATTGATCGACCATGTCATTCACACCGTGCAGAAAAACCTGTTCGAGGGTGGACTACTTGTTATCGCAGTGCTTTTCATCTTCCTTGGAAATCTTCGAGCCGGGCTTATCGTCGCCTTGGCGATTCCGCTGTCGATGCTGTTTGCCTTTTCCGGCATGTTGAAGTTCGGCATTGCCGCCAGTTTGCTCAGTCTTGGCGCGATCGACTTCGGTCTGGTCGTCGACAGTTCCGTTGTGATGATCGAAAACTGCGTGCGACATCTATCGCATGACCGGCAGGGGCGCAGCCGTTTGGAGATCATACGCGACGCCGCCATCGAAGTTCGCAAGCCAACGATGTTCGGTGAACTCATCATCATGATCGTCTATTTGCCGATCCTCACTCTGGAGGGGATCGAAGGCAAGTTGTTTCGGCCCATGGCCTTGACCGTAATCATGGCTTTGGCGGGGTCGATGGTTCTTTCTCTGACGCTGATGCCAGTGCTGGCTAGTCTCTTGCTTCCGAAGAATGTCAAAGAGAAAGAGCCCCTGCTGATTCGAGTTCTTAAATGGCTCTACGCACCGGTATTGCGTTTCACGATGCACCACAAGGCATTTGTCATCGGGTCGGCGTTGTTGCTGCTGGTCAGCGTGTTCAGTCTCGTCGCTCCCAATCTTGGCAGCGAATTCGTACCGCGCCTGTCAGAGGGAGCAATCACGCTCAACGTTGTCCGGCTCGCCGGAACGCCGCTGGAAGAATCGATGCGCTACAACACGCGCATGGAACAGGTGTTGTTGGAGAAGTTTCCCGATGAGATCAACCAGGTGTGGAGCCGGATCGGAACTGCAGAGGTCGCAACCGATCCGATGGGTACCGAATTGACCGACCTGTTCATTACTTTGCATCCGCGTGAAGAGTGGACACGAGCTGAAACGCAAGAGGAATTAACGACCCTTGTGCACCATGAACTCCGCGACCTCCCCGGACCGCGATTGGCCTTATCACAGCCAATCGAAATGCGAATGAACGAAATGATTTCGGGCGTTCGCTCTGATGTCGCGGCAATCCTATATGGCGACGATCTTGACCTGATGAACGAAAAGGCCGTTGAGATCGAGCGAGCACTCAATTCGATTCCCGGCGCTGAAGACGTCAAGATCGAGCAGATTACCGGTCAGCCCGTCCTGCAAATCCGTGTCAAGCAAGACGAGATCGCACGCTATGGAATTCCTGCCCAGTCTGTCATGAATCTAGTCCGTTCACTCGGCAGCAATTATGTCGGCGAGGTGTATGAAGGCCAATTGCGATTTCCGTTGGTCATCCGATTGCCCGAGGCAGCGCGGGCCAACCCGGAAGCAATCGGCCAGATTCTGGTCGCCACGCCGGCGGGGCAGCGAATTCCGCTCTCGCGGCTGGCGTCGATCGAACGAGTCGAAGGGTTCAATACGATCAAACGAGACTGGTATCAGCGGCGCATCACAATTGAAGCCAACGTACGCGGCCGAGACCTTGGCAGTTTCGTTGCCGAGGCGCAACGAGTTGTCGATGAGAAAGTGCGATTGCCTGCTGGCCGATACCGCATTGAATGGGGTGGGCAGTTCGAGAATCTTCAGCGCGCTCAAACGAGATTGATGATCGTCGTCCCCATCGCGTTGCTCTTAATTCTGTCGCTGCTTTACATGACTTATCGCAACTGGATCGATTCGTTGCGAGTCTTCACCGGCGTGCCATTCGCGTGGATCGGCGGCGTATTGGCATTGTGGATTCGCGACATGCCTTTTTCGATATCCGCGGCGGTAGGATTCATCGCACTGTCCGGTGTTGCAGTGCTCGACGACATGCTGCTCGTTTCGACAATACGACAACTTCGTCGGCGTGGCCGGTCGCTCGACGAAGCGGTCGAAGAAGCGGCGATGACCCGGTTACGACCGATCTTGATGACGACCTTGGTGGCCAGTCTCGGTTCTGTACCGATGGCATTCAGCACCGGCATGGGCGCGGAGGTGCAGAGACCTTTGGCAACGGTCGTGATCGGTGGCGTGTGTAGCGCGATGATCATGAGCTTGCTTGTGCTGCGAGTTCTCTACGTTGTATTTAATCGGCCCGTAGAAAAGTTTGATGGAGATGGAGGGGATGATGACGGTCATCATCTCGAACCAGACGACCCGACCGATCCAGAAGTCGAGCAAGAGTTTGCGTCCAGGCAATCGCCCCAGACCAAACAAGTGCCCAGACGAGTGACGGTTAACCCTTGATTCGGCGATGTGCCGAAGGAGTTTGAGATGAATTGGATTTTGAGTATTCGTAGTGCCTCGCTGACTGTGTTGGCGGTCTCTGCATTCGCATTGAGCGGATGCAGCAAGAGTGAGACGACCACATCCGAAGGTGGTGCCGAAAGTGGCGCCGGCACAGTGGCTGCTACCAACGTCGACCACAGCCACGGTGGTTGGTGGTGTGTCGAGCACGGCGTCCCGGAAGGAGAATGCCCTTTGTGCGACACATCCTTGGTATCCAAGTTCAAGGATGAAGGAGACTGGTGCGATGAACACGATCGTCCCGAATCTCAATGCTTCATTTGCAGTCCCGCTCGGTTTGAGAAGTTTGCTGCACGCTACGAAGCCAAGACCGGTCACAAACCACCTCAACCAGAGGAATGACACATAGGGCCAGAGTGACTGGGGGATCG
>JABDKS010000450.1 GCA_013002105.1 Pirellulaceae bacterium
GGCCGCACATGCACAACAACGTGTGCGGCCCGATGCCCCCGAGCCCGTCATGTGCTGGCTCGGGAATGATGAGAAGTCAATTAATCGAAGGTTGTGTTGATCGCTGAGCAGGAGGCTCGGATCGACAGCGAACCGATTCCCGTAAGCAATGCAAAACAGAAGGATGCGAGTGCCATGGATGGGCAACGTACCAAGATGATGATCCGCCAGACGCTGCTGATGGCGGCCCTCGGGGTAACCACAGCGTGTCCCGCGACCGGCCGTGCCGCCGATCTTAGCGACAGCCTGTTTGCCGAATTCGAGGCAAATATGATCGAGCTGACCAGTAGCACCGGCCCGCAGCAGATTTCGAATCTGCCCGACCCGGTTGTGATTCCGCCAATCGAAGCGGACGAATTGGTCAACAGCGACGCTCGCAATGGCGACTCGGTGCTGCAAAGCTCCACCCGAATGGTCAGCAGCAAGCCTGTCAATGCAAGCACCACGCTACCCGTTCCAGTCGTGATCCCGCCGGTTGGTGAGGACGACGTGGTGGCTAAACAGGTTCAGCGTCTATTGCCCGATGCTGCATCAGAACCTGCAGCCGAAAAATCCAAACATCAGTTCACGATGTTGCAAGAACCGCTCACCGATGAGCCGGCTCTGTTGCCGGCCGCACAGGGCGAAAGTGCACCTCCGCAACCCATCGTACAGAGCGTTGCAGATGCGGCAGAGCCAATTGAGCCTGGGCCGATTGGGGACGTCGGTTCCGGCACAGCGCAACCGCGCCAAACGCCGCCGGTCGAACGATACGGCGAAGCACCGGTCGACCGAACGCAACAGTTCTTGCGAACGGTCACACCGTTGTTGCCCACCGGTAAAATGCAAATCGACTGCGGGTTCGTCTATTCACTATTGGAGACCGACTTTCCTGTTTTAGTGGGTGCCAATTTGGATCGAGCCGATGTTCGTCGCCGGGCGCTCTACATCCCACTGGCGATGCGATACGGCGTGAATGACTGCACCCAACTGTTTCTCAATGCTCCGCTGGGCTGGTACGACAACGAATTCGCGACGTCCTTTGGCGACAGCAGCGATTCGGAACTAGGCATCGGTGACGTCAGTTTCGGAATCACTCGTTTACTGGCTGAAAATACTCGCTCGGGCCGGTCGCTGATCGGAACGATTCGAGCCACGGCGCCGACCGGTAACGCGAGCAGCCCCCTGATCCTGGCCGACCCGGGAACAGGAGCGGGCGTCTGGCGTTTAGGTGGCGATCTTTTGATCGTCCAAAATTTGGATCCAGTCATTCTGTTTTATGGGGCCGGCTACACCTATACCTTCGAAGAAGAATTCGGTGGTCGCGATGTTCAGCTCGGTCACGAAGCGACCTACAACCTGGGTGTCGGTTTTGCTGCTAACGAACGGGTGACGCTCAGCACCGCATTTCGCGGTTCTTACATCACCGAGACCGAAGTGGATGGTGCGAACGTTCCCAACTCCGACTCCGAGTTGATGCAAATTCGACTAGCGGCCACGATCGCGCGATGCAACGAGTTGGTGGAACCATTCGTCGCTTTTGGTTTGACCGAGCGAAGCCCGTCGGCCCAGCTGGGAATTGTGTTCACCCGCTAGTCGACTTGCAGGTGAGCATTCTCTGAGCGGAGGCATCATGCGGATGCCTCTTGTTGGAGGCAAATAAATTGTTGTGTCTCCGTCACACATTCCAAGGAAGGTGAGTTTCGTGTTGTCAAAAGTTACCATCATATTGATGTTTGCCACGATTGGTTTCGGAACCGGTGTCGCTGAGGCGCAACGTTATACGACCCACGGTCGCAGCGTTGTTCGGGACCCGAATTTCACGTTTCAGAAACCGGTTGAGAGCTGGCGCGAACGGAAGACCAAGCATGTTGTCATGCAGCAGCGAGACTACAGTTGTGGGGCGGCGGCTCTAGCAACATTGTTGCGGTACTACTGGGGACACAATGTCAACGAGAACATGGTTCTGGGCGTCATCGAAAACATGTTGACCGACGAGGAACTGCTGGAGCGATCGAGCGAAGGATTGACGATGGCGGATCTTGAATCCGCCGCGGTCAAAATGGGGTACAAAGCCTCGGTGGGTGAAATCAAGTTCTCGAAACTAGTCGAGAGTAAAGTTCCCGTTATCCTGGTCATCAACTTGGGTGGCGTGAACCACTTTGTGGTACTTCGCGACATCGTCGGAAACTGCGCATTTCTTGCCGATCCCCTTCGCGGCAACACACGCGTTTCCACCACAACCCTTCAGCGGACTTGGGTCAAGAACGCGATTCTGGTGGTCGCCCCGGGTGACGAAACGCAGTCGTATCGTTCTCAGATGGGCGTGACAGCCGCCGAACGGTCCGAGGGATATCTGAATCGCCAAGTCATTCGCCGCCAAATCACCGGCGTTGGCACCAACCGCTAGAGGACGGTGGGATTGCCACTGGCAACACGGGCAGCTGGCAACACGCGCAGCCACCGTCGGATTTCATACCGCCTGTACGGCATGCTTTGCCGTGTCACGGTGTCCGTCGATGCAATGACCCGCTTTGCTTGCGCTCCAGGAGTGTCGTTGTGGGGGACAAAACGGCCTAAATGTTACGCTATGTGAACATTTGGCCACTCTAACTGGGCCCAACGGCACTCTGGGGAAGAAAGAAAAACTCTCTCTTTTCTGCCGATTCGTCCGGCAAATTACGATGTCTTTGCAACTTCATTCCCGCTTTCGTCCAGGAAGCGTCTGGAAGAAAATCAAACCCGTGGCATAATGATTCCGGTGATGATTATGCCATTACTGATAGTTGAGCGGCCTGGTAACCCCCGCCAAATCCCCTCTCTGGGGCTTAAGTGAACCAGGACTCATCGATATCAGTGGTACGACAATTCGTCAGCATTCACGGTAGCAACGTGTCCCAAGCAGGGGGGACTT
>JABDKS010000464.1 GCA_013002105.1 Pirellulaceae bacterium
TTCGTGCGGTCAAACAATTTGAAAGTGTGCTCTTGGCCTCGCGGATCAACAGGTTTTCCACTGGAAAAGAATCCCAGGTTGCTGTGCGCTTTGCTCCACGAGCCTGCAAATCACTGACGATTCGCTCGATTGCGGCGGCGCCGCCATGGCAATGAATTTCGAAGCTCTCGGCGTCGGTCGCTGCCGTGTGGATTGGCGTCACAACAACGGATTCGGCCGGTGATCCCTGCTGTTGGAGACCTGTCCAGTTGCCATAGCGGATTTGTCCGGCTGTCAGTTTGGCCTTGGTGGCGGGATCGAAACAGCGGCCCAGAATCGTCGCGGCATTGGATCCCCACAATCCGATCACTGCGATCGCGCTGCGGCCGGTCCCAGTCAGCACCGCGCAGCGATCGTTCGTATGATCCGCGCGTCGATCCCGATCGAGATTGGTTTTGCGTTGATCGCCGGAATGGGGTAAAGACATCGATATCAATTCTTGAATACACTGACGCGACCGCGAAAAATTTGAACCCCCGGATCGATCGAGCTTTCGGGGTCCGCCTCGCGGATTCGCACGACACCATTGCCGCACAACCACCATGGCGAATAAGAAGCCGGATCTCAACCGCATGAGCGACGATCAGTTGCTGGACATGCGGATCTGTGATCTGAAGCTAACGATTCAAGATACACCGCTACAAAAGCGGATCGACCAATTGAACGAAGAACTCGTACATCGGGGTCTGCGTTTCAAACCACATTGTTGGTTAAGCGACGATTGGTTTTCGCCCGACGGGATTCCGGGAATTGCGATTCCTTTCTATCTGGCGCACCCCAGGCTGATGCGATTGGAACGTAAACAGTTGCTAGAGGTGGAAGGGGGAACCAAAGATTGGTGCATGAAAATCCTGCGGCACGAAGCGGGTCATGCGATCGATTCCGCCTATCGATTGCGTTCGCGTGCCAGCTACCGAAAAACCTTTGGAAAACCATCGTTACCTTATCCAGAATACTATCATCCGACACCTTTGAGTCGCGATTACGTGTTGCACCTTGAAATGTGGTACGCTCAGTCGCACCCGTTAGAAGATTTTGCGGAAACATTCGCGGTTTGGTTGCGTCCCGGATCTCGTTGGCGAACCCGTTATCGCGACTGGCCGGCAATGAACAAACTGCAAATGGTCGACAAGTACATGCATTCGATCGACGGCAAAAAACCTTCCGTGACTTCAAGAGCAAAGATCGAACCGGTTTCGCGCATTCGCAAAACATTGCGCACGCATTATCAGCGTAAGCGCGAACATTATGAAGTCGACTTTCCCAGTATCTATGACAACGATTTACGAAAATTGTTTTCATCGGATGCAGCTCATCGGCGCAACACGACAGCCGCGGCGTTTCTGAATCGAATTCGTGGAGAACTCCGACGCCGTGTTGCACGTTGGACCGGCGAGTACAGCTACACCATCGATCAAGTGATTCAAGAAATGATTGAGCGATGTCGCGAACTGGAACTGCGGCTTGGTCCGTCACCGGAAGAGACAAAGCGCGACGCAATGATCCTGGTCGCCGTGCGGACCACGAACTTCTTGTACGAAGGGAGGCATCGTGTCGCAGTCTGACATTCTGGTGCGAGTTGTTCCAAGTCGAACCTCGACGATTTGGGTCAAATCGCCTGACGCGGTACCGTCATGAGCAAACTGCGCGTGCTGGTATTGGTCCGCGAGGGACATGTGCCGCCGGAGTCCCTGGAAGGGGTCACCGAGGCGGAAATGTCACCCTGGAAGGCCGAGTTCGACGTTTGCGAAACGCTCCGCAGACTGGGGCACCAAGTGCTGCCGCTGGGCGTCTACGACGACTTGGCTCCGATTCGAAAGGCGCTGCGAGACTTCGAGCCCAACCTGACCTTCATGTTGTTGGAAGAATTTCACGGCGTAGTCACCTATGACTTTGCCATTATCAGCTACCTGGAACTGATGCAGCAACCTTACACGGGCTGTAACCCGCGCGGATTGCTGCTCAGTAAAGACAAAGCGCTGTCAAAGAAGGTGCTGTCGTATCACCGCATTCCCACGCCTCGATTCGCCGTCTTTCCCAAAGGCCGGATCGTCCATCGGCCCAAAAAATTGTCGTTCCCGTTGTTCGTCAAATCTGTGGTCGAAGATGCATCATTCGGAATTTCGCAAGCCTCCATTGTCCGCGACGACGAGGCGTTACAAGAACGAGTGCGATTCATCCATGAAAAAACAGGCGACGATGCAATCGCCGAACAGTACATCGAAGGACGCGAACTGTATGTTGGCGTACTGGGCAATACCAGATTGCGAACGTTTCCGGCGTGGGAAA
>JABDKS010000487.1 GCA_013002105.1 Pirellulaceae bacterium
GCCCCCGCTTGGATCAACTCCGTCACCCGCTCCGCTTTGCCGTGCATGGCCGCGTAGTGCAGCGGCGCAAAGCCGGCATCGTTCAATTGATCGACTGCCGATCGCTCGGGTGGTGCCGCTACCGACACGGTCGTTGGCGAGCAACAGTTGGCAATCGATAAGAGTATTGCTGCACCAAACATTTTCTTCGTGTTCATTGCAGCACACTCGGTGTCTATCGCGGAGCAGGTAGTGAATTCACGTTACTGCAACAGTATAACGACGAGATTCGCCGAAAAACAAAAACGAACCGCCAGCGATGTGCCGTTGGCAAAATGCAGTGCAAATCACCGACCCGGTGACTGCGGACTCGTCCATCACACGGGTTTCCATCCCAGTGGGTCGAGTCAGCGAGCAACGTCACCGAGCAACTTTGAAAGGCGACCCGGGTAACGCGCTTCAATTGCCGTCGAAAATCGAGAAGATCATCGGCCCATCATCGCCCGCCGACTTGGCGGCTGGTGACTTGGGCATTGCCTCAGCATCGACTTCACGCTGGGCTTCGACCCACTTGGCAATTTGATCAAAATCCGTTCGCTGCTGGTGCGCTGTATCAGCAGCGCCACCCCCGAGAACCAAAATCGTATCGGAGGGTTTTGCCTCGGCAACGGCCCACTGAATTGCCCGTTGATGATCGGCGACTAACCGCATCGACGCACAATGTTCGACGCCGTCGAGAAGCGAATGACTGACTTGCAAAAAGCTGCCCTTCATCGACGGTTGACAGGTCACGACGACATTCGTGGCGAATCGTTCTAAGTGAGCACCGTATTGAGCGAGCTGTTCGTTCGAGTCGGAATCGCTGATCGCCAAAACACACCACAGGCGGCCGCCCGATTTCATCGAGCGTGCCATTTGCAACACCGATTCTGCACGCTGGGGTGTCCCGGCAGCATCGATTACGACATCGGCGTGCTACACATCGGCCATCCGCTGAACCCGACCGGGAATACTTCGTAGTTGCGATAGCACCTCGGCGACGTGGTTCATCGGTTGATCAATCAACATGCCTACGACGGCAGCCGCCGCGTGATTGGATGCCATCGCGGCACCACAGAGCGCCGTTTCCATGATTGCACTGGTGTCACCTTGCGTGATCATCAACGTCGTCATCCCGCCGGACTGGTCAATGATTTTGGCCGTCAGGTCAGCACGAGCTTTCAGGCCGTACGTGACAACGCGGTGATCGCTGTCGCGAATCACTCGCAGCGCCTTTGCGTCGTCGGCCGAGGACACGACCACGCCGGTGGGTTTGAGTCGTTCCAACAGACACTGCAGTCCGGAAGGACCAAAATCGCAACTGACGTTGCCAGTACCCGTGACGACCAGAATGTCGAACTCGACGGCATCATAAAGACCGTGGCGTGCATCGTTGTCGGACAGTTCGACCACCGCGGCTTGGCACTGGCTGTCGATCGCGTCACCGAGCCATTGCACGAGCGAGGCTCCGGCGGGCACGCTGTCATGGGCGACTGACTGGACGATTCCGTCACATTCGCCCAGGTCGGTTTGATACGCGGTGCGAGCACCGCTGCCACGCAGCAACGAAGAAATCAACAACGACGTGGTGGTTTTGCCCGCTGATCCGATTACGCCGATGGTCAACATTCGACGATCGGGATGGTTCAACATCCGTGCAGTGATATCGGCCATTGCCAATTCGACATCACCGACGATGCACTGTGGCAAAGGGCAGGGCAGAAGTTGTTCGGTCAGGATGCCGGCTGCACCGCGTGCGAGTGCTTGTGCGATCAGCTCGGATGGATCCGATTTGCCAATGCGATACACAACCAAATCACCAGGTTGTGCGGTCTCGGCCGATTCGGCAACGTCGTGAAAACGAACGTCGTCTGCGTGAAAGAATTTGACGGCCGCCAGAGTTCTTCGCAGCGAAATCGATTCGTCGCGATCGGAACGTTGGGCGGAATCGGCTCGCGAACGACGCATGGCGTCGAAATCGGGTGCCGACTGGGACGCGTTTTGGCTTGACGCGTTTTTAGAAGTTGCTTTTTTGGAAGTTGGCGAGAACTTCGACGTATCGATTGCGTGACGCATGAGATGGGCCTCCTTGCACATTCTCGATGTAGAGTTTCACGGCAACTGGGTTGCCGCTGGTGATGCATCCTCGCTTCACCGTTGCCGAGATTGTTCCCATTGAGAACGAATGGTCAAGAGGAAAAGATCAAACTTGGTTTGCTACGAAATACAGTGCCGCAGAATGTACTGGCGATTTACGTGCCTGCGTCGTTCGTAGCCGCTCGTTTTTTGCGAAATCAATCAGCGACTTGGACAGATAGATTCGTAGGCCCGGACCTGTCCTGGCGACAGCAAACCTGCCAGGCCCAGTCCTGCCCTGCGTACGAAGCCGACCATCTATTGAATCTCGAAACGCACCTACGGCGTAATACCAGCATCTCGCAGCATCAACTGCAAATCTTGCCACGCTGCTTTTTTGGCGGCGGGATTGCGCAACAGGTAAGCGGGGTGATAGGTAACGAGCACTTTGCTGTCAAAGTATCGGTAAAACTTGCCTCGCAAACGGCCAACCGACAGTTTGCTTTGCAGGAGCGTTTGGCTGCTGACGGCGCCCAAGCAAACGATGTATTCGGGACGCAGCAATTGAAGTTGTTGTTGAAAATATTCGCGGCAGTTGGCGAGTTCGTCTGGTTCGGGATTTCGATTTCCAGGCGGACGGCACTTCACTGCGTTGAAGATGTAAACGTCTTCGCGGGCAAACGAACACGCTTCGATCATTTTCGTTAGCAACTGTCCCGCTTTGCCGACAAACGGTCGACCGGTACGATCCTCGTCCGCCCCAGGTCCTTCGCCAAAGAAGGCAACTCTTGGGGTAACGCTTCCTTCGCCAAACACCGTATTGGTTCGACAGGCCGCCAACTTGTCACATCGCACGCAAGTGGCAACTTGCGCGGCAAGCGTTTGCAGTGATGTGACACGTTGCTCGGGTGACAAAGCCGCGCCCTCGTAGGAGGCTTCGATCATGTCGGTCACGATCGGTCCCGATGCTCCTTTCTCTCCGGAGGATCGCGGAGCCACGACTGAGGGAGGAGCCGACCGTGCAGCCGCGCGTTCGGACGGCCCACGATCCGATTCGCGATTGGCGGTTGATGCGGATTGTTTCTGCGTCGACTCGGAGGCCTGCTGGATCGACTCGGGGGGTGTTGCGATTTGGACGGTGCGGAATCGCGGCTGGAGAGTTTCTACGGCTTGGGGATCAGCCGCCGGCAAAAAGGATATTCCGCTACGCTGCAGATGTTGCGCGAGGGCAGCCGATTGGGCCAACACAGTGTTTGCGTCCAGAGATTGTTCGTCAGAATCGCGAGTAGTCATAAAGGTGATCATATCGGCACCGCCGGAATCGACGAAGCGGGGCAGGGTGGGGCGAGGTAAAAACCGCCCTTGGCTGGATACTGATTTGCACCGGGCCAACATGCCAAGAGCCAAAGTGGCGGCTTGGGAGCCCACTGGGTTGTGACCGAGTGGTCGCCTGAGGGCGGTCGAACGGGAGGTTGACGGCGAGCTTGGGCGAGGTTGTGCCCGCGAAACGGGTCGCAGGCCTATGGGAGAATGCCGTTGCGGCTTAGGATTGTTCGGTTTTACACGTAATTGATTTGCAAAGATGCCTGTTCCCCAAGTCGCCATCGTCGGACGCCCCAATGTCGGCAAGAGCAGCCTGTTCAATTGGCTGGCTCGTCGTCGACTGGCAATTGTCGATGATTTCGAAGGTGTCACCCGTGACCGGATGACGACGTTGATCGAAGCGGACGATCGATTTTTTGAGTTAATCGACACCGGCGGGATGGGAATCGAGGACCCGGATGACCTGACGGCCGACGTTCGGCGTCAAATCGAATTCGCAATCAATTCGGCCGACGTGATCTTGTTGGTCGTCGACATTCAAGACGGTCTGATGCCGCTGGATGAAACGGTCGTGGAGAGATTGCGCGGCGTGGAGCGGCCCGTGATTTTGGTCGCCAACAAAGCCGACCAAAAGCATCAGGACATCCATGCAGAAGAGTTTCAACGGCTCGGACGCGGTCGACTGGTCACCATCAGCACGACCCAGAATCGCAACCGCGATGAGCTGATGCAGTTGATTGTCGATCGACTGCCGGAACCACAATCCGAGGTGGTCGAAGAAGCGGAAATGAAGTTGGCGATTGTTGGGCGTCGCAACGTCGGCAAAAGCACCTTTGTCAATACGTTGTCCGAAGCCGATCGGATGATTGTCAGTGAAGTTCCCGGAACGACACGCGACAGTGTGGATGTCCGTTTCGAAATGGACGGACAAACGTTCATGGCGATCGACACGCCCGGTTTGCGCAAACGCAAAAGCCAGAAAACCGATTTAGAGTATTACGGGATGCACCGGGCCCAACGTAGCATTCGTCGCGCGGACGTCGTGCTGATGTTTTTTGACGCAGCCGAAAAGACCAGCAAAGTCGACAAACAATTGATGGGCTACGTAATCGAAAACTTCAAACCGGTCATTTTTGTAGTCAACAAATGGGACTTGCTGCACGGCACCATTCCGACGGATCGCTGGGTGAAGTATTTGCGAAGTCAGTTTCCCACGCTGGCTTATGCACCGATCGCGTTCATTACCGGTGAATCGGGCAAAAACGTCAAAGCACTGCTCAATCACGCGACCATGTTATTCAAACAGGCGCGCGACCGTGTTTCCACGGGTGTGCTCAATCGTTTGGTTCGCGCCGCCGTGGATGCTCATCCGCCACCGATGTATCAAAACCGCCGTCCAAAGATTTTTTATGCGACACAGGTTGCGTGTGAACCACCGACCATTGTCCTGATGTGCAGCGAACCCAAAGCATTCGCAAACGACTACCAGCGTTACCTGCTGGGCGTGTTACGCGATCACCTGAGTTTTGGTGAAGTCCCGATCAAACTGTATCTGCAAAAGCGGACACGCAACGACCAAGGGCCGGCCGAACTGCGAGAGGGCGGCGGGAACGAATCGGAACAAGCTCAACAGTAGCCACACAGATCGCTGGGTGGCGATGGAAGTGGGTCGCCGATCGACGTAGCAAGATGTGAATTTTTGAATTGCACGAT
>JABDKS010000587.1 GCA_013002105.1 Pirellulaceae bacterium
ATCCCAACCTCGCTCAAATTCTGCAACGTAAATCTCCAGGCCTTTCTGCAGTGGATCGACCGAATCGAAAACCGGGACCAATGCATTGGCCAACTGCATCAAATTCCATTGCGCGATTTGTGGCTGATGCCCATAGCGATAACGGCGTCCCTGCGCATCGGTCGTGTTGGGTGTCCAACCGGGATCGTAATTCTCCAGCCAACCGTAGGGACCATAGTCAATCGTGAGTCCCAAAATAGACAGGTTGTCCGTGTTCATGACTCCGTGCACAAACCCCACTCGCATCCAATGCACGATCATCTCCGCCGTCGTGTGGCAAACTTCTTGAAACCATTGGGCGTAAACCTCCTGCGACGGTTCCCCCAAATGCGGAAAATCAAAGCGGATCGTATGATCGACCAATTGCTCGAGCGTCTGGACGTCGCCACGCGACGCGAAGATTTGGAAATTACCAAACCGGGTGAATGACGGCGCGACGCGACAAACCACCGCGCCGGGTTCCAACTGTGGATGACCGTCGTAAAACATGTCACGCATCACACTCTCGCCCGTCAGGACCAGACTCAATGCACGAGTCGTCGGCACACCCAAATGGTGCATCGCTTCGCTGCACAAAAATTCTCGTACCGATGACCTCAACACGGCCAAACCGTCGGCGGTTCGAGAATACGGCGTCGGTCCGGCCCCCTTTAACTGCAGCATCCAACGCTGACCAACCGAGTTGATGACTTCACCCAGATTGATCGCTCGACCGTCACCTAGCTGGCCGGCCCAGTTGCCAAATTGGTGACCGCCATAGCACATCGCGAACGGATCCATCCCTTGGACGATCTTGTTGCCGCCAAAGACTTGCGCAAACTCCTCGGAGTCAAACGGGTCGAACGAAAGGTCCAACAACTCCGCCATTTCACGCGAGTAGGCGATCAATTCAGGTTTTTTAACGGGTGTGGGTTGCACGCGCGAATAACAGGCTCCGCTTACTTGCCGACGCGCATTGTCGCTGCGTGGATCTGCCGGCAACTGCCGAGTAAACGCGTTATCAAAGCGCAGGATGCTACCGAGCGAGGGCGGTTTCGTGGAGTCATCTTTTGCGTTGGCCACTGCAAGTCTCGTTCAGAGTTCTCATCCGCGAAAAAGAATCGCTGAAACGCGAATACGGTCACTCGCGCACGCGTCACACCGCAAGAAATTGCACTTCGTCCCGCGATGAACATAACCGCAGCGCGAATTCTTAACTTTACCGGCGCTCATTCTACCCGCATACAACCCTCTGCGTGGTCGGCTGATCAAGAAGGTCTTGCGCAAAATGCGAAGGACCGATGAAGGTTTGGTTAGATCATCTCTCAGCGGTTGTAGAAGGGTTTTTTTCGGATGAAATGTGCCGCTATCGTGAGCGTCGAAATGGGTCGACGAACGTGCAGAACGCTTTCACACATTTCTCATCCAGAACAGATTGGTTTTTCGCGCTCGAACTTTTCAATGACGATCGCGAACAACCAACGCCTTTCAACGAACTGAACCAGCCATCGTGCCGACACGGAACCAAAGTAGCGGATTCACACTCATCGAAATGCTCGTGGTCATCGCGATCATTGGGATCTTGGCTGGCCTGATGGTGCCGGCAATCGCAAAGGCTCGCGAAGCGGCCCGCGGGATTCAGTGCAAAAGCAACTTGAAAGATTTCGGCGTTGCATTTCTGACCCGTTCGATCGACGACCCCCATGGTCAGTTCTGCAGCGGAAATTTTGATCTGCTCCGCGATGGGGTGCCTACCGAGATCGGCTGGGTTGCTGATTTGGTCGATCGCGGAGTCGTGACGGGCGAAATGCGATGTCCGGGCAGCGAAGCGATGGTCGGCGAGGCGGTCAATCAAACACTGACGTTGCGGACTAATCTGTTCAACCGAACGGTGTGCTACGACCGATTGGGCAAAGATCCCTACGTCAACGAAATGGGTCAGACCGTCGCCAACTTGGCTCGCGAAATCGTTGCTGGCCCTTTCGGTCCGGTTACCCAGCAGCGTGCCGCATTGATTGACTCGCGAATGATCCAAGAGGGATACAACACGAATTACACCGCGTCGTGGTTCTTTGTTCGCGGTGATTTTCGTTTGAACGCCAGCGGCAATTTGGATCCCAAAGCACCCTGTCCCGACAACGACCCACGTGGTCGAAACGTGACGCGCGGCCCGCTGTCCAACAAAGTCATGGGAACGGTCAAAGCACCTGCGAGCACGATTCCCCTGCTGTGTGATTCGTCCGCCGGAGGATTTACCGAGGGGACGATTGGCGATCTACCAGGCGGAACGATGTATTCGCGAGCGATTGTCGGGGTGCCAATCGGCCACACGACCCACATCGATACCGACGCCAACGGTAGCTACGACGCGCCGAGTTCGCACTTCATGAAACTGCCGATTTTTCCCAACAACCATCCAAGAACCGGACCGGGTGGTTGGGCAAAGATTTGGAACCACGACACCCTGCAAGATTACCGCGGAATCGGAGTTCTGCATCAGGGAACCGCCAACGTGTTGATGGTCGATGGATCGGTGCAGTCACTCTACGACGCCAACGGCGACGGTTTTATCAACAACGGTTTCGATGTTCCCGCCGGTGCCGATCCCAAAAACTTTTGGGCATCGGGAACGGTCGAAGCGGGGCCGATGAAATTGGCCAGCTATTACACGCTGTATTCCAAAGGCAAAACGGACTGATCACGAATACAACCAAACCGAACCAAACACATGGACTGATTCATTTTTTTCGCCAGGGAGAACTGACAAACAAAACGCTTTCACCAAGACGCATCACGACACGGCCATCGATTCGCCGTGCTGATGAAGAAGTCGCAACGAGTCACGTTGCGGTGAGAACACGGACAAAGCTTGGCTTTGTTTTTTGACGCGGATGCCCGCACCGCGTTTAGACGACTCGATGAACTGTTGACAAGAAAAAAGCGGAGCGTGTGGTGTTGCTTTGACGGTTCTGACCCGCTGTAACGGGACAGAGCGATCTGACAAGCAAACCACCACACGACTCCACCTAACTAACCCAATCTTGACACCCGCACTGCGGGGCGTCGAGAGAAAAAGAGGAATTTCAAATGTCGCGTATGCGAAAAACTGCATTTACATTGGTTGAATTGCTGGTGGTCATCTCGATCATCGCGTTGTTGGCAGCATTGTTGCTGCCGGCAGTGACCAAGGCCCGCGAAGCCGCCCGAACGGCTCAGTGCCAATCGAATCTGAAAAACATCGGTGTTGCGTTGTTCAAACACAGCACCCGCCATCCAAGCGGTGCTTACTGCACCGGTGCGAGCGACTACAAGCGAGACGGCTGCATGGACACCTACGGGTGGGTCGCCGACATCGTCAACATCGGCGATGGAAACATGAATGAGTCGCTGGACCCAAGCAATCCGCTCAAGGGTTCCGAAAAAATCAATGACTTGTTGGGGGGAAATACCAACGACGGTAAAGATAATGCTCCACTCTCGCGTTTGAGCGCCGGAATCTGTGGAAAAGCCGATTGGAAAGGTACCGCACCGGCATCACCGACGGCTTTCTTTGCTGGAACCGATGTCGATTCTAACGAGCGCGCCGAGTTAGTTTCGCGTTACTTCTTCACCGGTGGCTACAACACCAATTACGCTGCTAGCTGGCACTTGGTTCGTGGCATGATCAAGACCGCTGTTTACGAGGACGCCACTGCCGGAACGACCGAATTGGCGACGGCCGCAACCGGCAAGTTTAAAGGTCTTGGGGGAACCACAGGACCACTGTCCGCCCAGACCATGGACCGCTCGCGTATCAGTTCCAGCAACGTCGGTCTGATTGGTTGTGCGGCACCTGGCGATATCGATGAAGCAATCTTGACTCAAACCATTGGTCACGACCCGAGCGGAGTGTTCGCTGGGGGTGCCAATGACACGGTCGAGTACATCGCTGCGGGATCGCTGCTAACCGAAGCATTCAACGACGGTCCGGCGTACTGGGACCCGACTAGCAAGACGTTGAACCTGATCTCAGCATCGACAGCCGATGCGAGCGGCACGATCACCAGCCCAATTTCGCTGGTAGCTCAATTAGCGTGTGAACGAAACGAGCCGACCACGCAAGCTTGCCCGGCTCCCACGGGAACGGCAGCTTCTCCCGGAGGTAACGGAGTCTATCTGCAAGATACTCGTGACTGGTTCGCGATTCACCAAGGCAGCGTCAATGTTCTGATGGCTGACGGTGGCGTTCGCAGTTTCCAGGACATCAATGGTGACGGGTTCTTGAATCCTGGATTTGGCGTAACCGGACTTACGGACGACGAGGTGTCGTCGGTCGGCTATGCCGACGACACGCTGGAGATGCAACGCGACCGATTCTTCGGTGGCATCTTCCTCAACGACATGTACTTCAAAGGCAAGTTCGAGTAACCGATTGCAAAGTATCGGTTTGTCTCGGTTCCTACAGCGTTCGTGGCAAATCGAACAACTTGGTCTCTCGCGGCGAGTGTTCGTCGCGAGAGACTCTTTCATGAAACAGATACCAACCCACAAACCCATTCAATGAATCGTCTTACCAAAGCGCTTTTGGGCATGCTCGCAGGTGTCTTCTTTTTTGGTGTCGCCTCGATCGGACTGACCTGGTCGGTTTCTTACAAACCCTATGGTGTGCCGGACCACTTGCGACAACGATACGATCAGACAATCGCCGAACTGGAGCAGCAACAGAAACAAGCTCGTGCTCCGGGTGCCAAACCACGCGTTCGTGTCGCCAAAACGTTGCATGACTTCGGCATGATGGATCCACACGCCACCGCCAAGTACGCGTTCGAGGTTGCGAACATCGGCGAGTCGCCGCTGGAATTGCATGTGACTGATTCCAGTTGCAAATGCACCATCGGCAAACTGCTGCAACCCTACGTCGCACCTGGCGAAACGACGCAGGTCACGTTGACGTGGAACACCGGTTACCAAGCGGACGAATACCAGCAAACCGTCTTGCTGTCGACGAACGATCCCAATCGGAAAACCATCGAACTGAGCGTCAAAGGGACGGTTCGATCGGAATTGGTTGTTCCCGGGGCGATCGCCTTCGCCAAGAGTGACTTGATGAAAGAGACGTCCTCCGAGTTCTACGTCTACAGTCAATTGTGGGACGAGTTCGTGGTGAC
>JABDKS010001056.1 GCA_013002105.1 Pirellulaceae bacterium
CGCCTATACCGCGACCAAACGCTAGCTGGACAGCGGGAGTTTGGAATCGAAATGCTCTGTGTTCCCCTCCCGATAGCCGCACGGCGATAGCCGCGGTTCCATCCAAGGACGACCGGGGCTATCGCCGTGCGGCTAATCAAAAGTGGCGCTGGCCAGCCAAACACCGTCGTCTAGACGCTCGCTAGAACATCTTTACTTAATACGTGGGATCGATCGTAGGCCAGGAACAGTCCTGGCAACAAGAACGGCCGGCCAAAGTCCTGCCCTGCCGATCGTCAACGTGTCAGCACCGTTATCTGGCCCACCTATTCGAGACAGCGTGTTTTTGGTGGGTTGCGGTGGGGAGGAAGTAAAGACGAACAGAAAGAGGGAGTAGCGCACGTTCGAACACTGCCTTAGGTCGCGGCAACAAACAACAGCGACGCTGCTCCGGCGTTCAAACACCCGTCAGCAGTTCTGCCAAAACATTTGATTTGCAGCATGCGTGTGCGTGAATAGACTGTCCAGAATCTGACAGAACCCACGGCCGAACCGACATCAGGACTGAGGATGCCCCACTACGACGCCTTTAATGGAGATGCCGACGGCATCTGCGCTCTGCACCAACTACGACTCGCCGAACCTCGCGATAGCCAACTGATTACTGGTGTGAAACGCGACATCAATCTGGTCAAAAAAATCGCCGGCAACGAGGGAGACACTGTCACGGTGCTGGACATCTCGCTGGACAAGAATCGCGACGACGTCGTGCGGCTGTTGGACAAAGGAATTCCAATCACCTATTTCGATCATCATTTCGCCGGTGATATTCCCGATTCAGACCATTTGACCACGCACATCGATACGGCCGGTGACGTGTGCACCGGTTTGCTGGTGAACCGATTCTTGGACGGCGCCTTTCTGCCATGGGCCGTCACTGCGGCCTACGGAGACAACTTGCATGACGCGGCACGTGCGGCGGCCGAACTCCTTTCGCTGACCGATTCACAACTCGCGCAGTTGGAAACGCTCGGAACGCTGCTCAATTACAACGGCTACGGCAGCACATTGGAGGACCTCTATTTCCCGCCGGATCAGCTGTATCGCGCTATTAAGCCATACACCGATCCCTTCGATTTCATCGCGTCCGACAAAACGTTTCAAACGCTGCAAGATGGATATGACGATGACATGCGGCGTGCCAAGTCGATTGAGCCGACGTTGGAGACCAAGCAGTGCGCGATGTTTGTATTTCCCGAAGACGCCTTTTCGCGTCGCGTCAGTGGTGTTTACAGCAACCAACTGGCGCGTGACAACCCACAGCGGGCTCACGCACTGGCGAGTCTGCTTGCGTCGGGCGATTACCTGGTCAGCGTGCGTGCCCCCTTATCGACCCGATCGGGCGCGGACGAATTGTGTCGGCAATTTCCCACCGGCGGCGGACGCAAAGCGGCCGCCGGAATCAACCAACTACCCGCCGAACAACTGCAAGCGTTCAGCGACGCGTTTGAAAGTCAATTCGCGTAGCCGAGACGACCCGAACTGATACTACAATGCAATGGCCGATTCAACATCCGCCGTTAGACTTCGTCGCCACTGGGACATTCGAAGCCGTTTCGATACTCGCGTGTCAGCATTGCGTTGGCTTCATCGCTGTTGGTGAACTGCTCGGTATCAGCATCAAATTTCAGATGCGGCCCTAGAGCGATCGGCGTTTTATTCAGATTAACGCCGTTGGATATCAGATGCGCAAGCGTTCGCTCCAGCGTCAACGCGTTGTCGTCCAAACTTTTCACACCGGCGATGGCATCCATCAATTCGGATGTCGAAGCCACATTTTTTTCGCCTAAGTAATAAGAAATATTACCCAGGTGGCTGACGCCGGCGCTTAAGTGACCGGTCATCGCGTCCGCATTCAATGTGCTGTAGTCGCGACTGACACAAGCGTCGATGAAGTTGGCGAAATGGGCGTCGCCGACATCTTTGGCATTGAATTCCTTCGTCAAATTCATGTCCTTGTCAAACACGCGGCAGTAATCGTAACGAGTCTGCGCGACGTATCCTTCGGTGCCGTAAAAGATCACACCGATTTTGTTGCCGCGTCCTTTGCCGAACATCGCGTCGACCTCTTTGCCGGCCGATTCGGTCACATCCAAACCACGCGTTTCAAAGACAATGCATTTGTCGCCGTAGTCATAAATTGATACTTCCGTGTTGGCCGTGTCGCCTGCGTCGACGTAGTCATCGTTTTTCTGTTCGGCTTGATATCCGAGTCGACCGCCGTAACTGATCACTGAATTGGGATGACGATCAACGCCCAGGCCCCAACGAGCAATATCGGTTTGGTGAGGACCCTGGTTGCCCAAATCGCCATTGCCGTAGTGACGCTGCCAGTGCCAATCGTAGTGAAACCGTTTGCGAGTGAGTTTCGGTTCCGTATAAGTTGCCGGTCCGCTCCAGAGATTGAAATCGACTTTCTCAGGGATCGGATAGTCGCCCAGGGGACCAATCGACTTGCGCCGTTTGTAACACAGGCCTCGCGCGAACTTGACATCGCCAATTCCTCCATCGGCAATGAATTTGACCATGTCGATGCAGGCCGTACTACTTCGCGACTGCGTACCGGTCTGAAACATTCGCCCGTACTTTCTGGCCGCTTCGACCAACGCGCGACCTTCGTGAATGTTGTGGCTGATTGGTTTTTCGATGTAGACGTCTTTGCCAGCTTGCATCGCCCAGACACCCATCAAAGCGTGCCAGTGATTGGGTGTCGCACAGGTCAGAATATCGATGCCGTCAAACTCAAGCGCGTCGCGGACGTCGGAGAAAATCTCGGGCGCCTTTCCCTGCATGTCTTTGATTTTCGCAGCCCGTTGTTGCGCGACACTTTCGTCGATGTCGATGATCGCTCGGATCTCCGTACGCGGATCTTTGTGAAATCCGCGAATGTGCTCGTTGCCTCGACTGTTCACACCAGCAATACAAACGCCCAATTTTTCATTCGGGCTTTGCGCGGCCGTGTGACGCGGCATCGAAACTGCAGCGATACCCGCGGCGGAGGCGAGCGAAAATTGACGTCGATTCAGCTTGGTCATGTAGGGTTCTTATCGGTAGGCGGGAAGATTCTGGAAGCGAAACATTATGGCATATGTCCCCGCGTCCTGCTGAACCATCCTGACAAACCCCATTCCGCGTGAATTCTGCCCACCCATCACTCCACGGTGCAGGGGTGCCTCAGTTTGGCTGCTTGAGCTTTTTCAGGACGGCTTCGAGTGCCTGTGCTGAATCGTTTGGCATCAAGGCTGCTCCGGCGGCAATCATTTTGGTTGCAATCGATGCGGGGATCAGCAACATCAGGAAGACCAGCAGGTATGCCAAGGTTTTTTTCAGGTCGGGCGCGATATCGATCGGTTGAACCCTTTGACGTACCTGCTGCTCGTTGATAGCGGCCTCGGCAACATCCGCTTGTTGGACGACGACGGTGGTTAATTGGGCGACCAATCCGGGTGGTTCGTCCGCACGCACCAGCGCAAGCACGATGGTCGCCATGTACAACGCCAAAATAACACCGACAACAATCAACGCGATCGACGTCAGAACCCGAAAGCCCGTCAAGATGTTCGGGGCCTCGTCATTGGTGATACGTGATGACTGCGACATATCGAATCTCGTGCACGGGTTAAGAAGGAGGGCTCCAGGATGAACGGCCTGAAAACCTCGCGGCAAGATAATTCAACCTGCTACGACGAATCACGACGCGACTGACGCTCCTCGAGCAGACTCTTCATCGACCGACTTGGGCGGTTCTCATTTCCGCCAAGGTTCAACATGATGTTCGCATCGCGTGGAATGACGTTGATATCGGCCTGCGACTCCAATAATTTTTCCACCTCCATCACTTCTAATTCAACGTCCAAAATTTCTTCGTCCTCTCCAGCGATTTCGTTCAGCACGCTGCCGACATACTGTGGCCGCATCGCACTGGCTTCCGCCATTTTTTGCGATACCTTTTTGGCCGTTTCGCTGCGAATCAGTCCCACGCGGTTGTCGCCGTCCTGCTTCATCGCACTGGTGACCTGGACCAGTCGTTTAACGACCTTGTCCGTGATGTTCTGGACCATTTGTTCATCCGTGAAGAACACTTTGCGGATGTAGACCGAACCGAGTCGATAACCCCACTTTTCTGATAACGGCGATACCGTTTGCCGCACGGTTCGACTCAGGCTGTGTCGATCCTCCAACATCTTGTCCATTTCCAAATTGCTAAGCGTGGATATCGTCGAACTGGCAACGTTCGCCTGCAGGGATCCTTCGGGGTTGGTATTGGCGAACAGGTAAGCGACCGGATCGTTGACTTCCATCTCGTACCAAATCCCAACGCCCATCGGCGTGCCTTCTTCGGAATTGACCATTTGCCCACGCAAATAGTGCTGTCGCAACGCGTTGCTGACGATTTCGCGACGCCCAAAAAACGGCACCAACGATGCCCGCGGCCCGAACCGCTTGACCGGAATGTGCAATCCAGGCTCATCCAACGTGCCCAACACTTTTCCGAACAGCGTGTACACGTGCTCTTGGCGTTCATGGACGACCGCGAACGCACCAAAGGCTTTGGCCAAGCCAATCAAGATCGGAATGATCGCGAAGCCGGCGACTAACGAGATTCCGATGACAATCAGGTCTTCAGGGTCCATTGTTTTAACTCAGTATTTCTGTGGTAGCTGTATTTTTTGTAGCTGGCGGTAACGATCACATTACGCGCGGTCGGAGGTTTGAATCACGCTGGTCGCACGCTTGAACAAATCAATCCGCAAATTGCGAACGTATGCTTTGAGAGCTTGCGATCCGCCTTCCTTTTTGATTTGCGTCAGGATCTTGGCAAGCTCGCGAAGCGGCGCGACTTCTGCCTGTGCATTGTTGGCCGCGATCTCGACCGCCCGCTCACTCATCGTGATCTGCTGTTCAGCATCGGCTTGCGCGGTGCTGATATCAGCGGCGACCTGGTTTCGCGTCGTGTTAATTGCCGACAACGCGCGGTCGACCGCTTGGGGTGGATCGATTGCGGTGATCAAGGCAGCTTCTAATTCGACACCGTAGCGACCGGGCGTCGCACGACACTGCTCTTCCATGTAGGAATTCAGTAGCGGCAGGTTTTTTCGCAAGTCATTGATCGAGACTCCTTCGGACAATTCGGTCGGTTGCTCCGAGGTACCATCGGTCAAAAGTTCGGCGCCCTTGGGATCGACAAAGGTCGCGATCCGCTCGCGAAGTACCGAAACAAAAAATCCCATAATGTGTTCCAGCGGGCTGGCGACGCCGAACAGATACGCGTAGAGATTGTTTTCGCTGACACGATACCGCAGCTGACCGTTCACACCGGTGGTCAAATTGTCCTTGGTGACCGCTTCGATCGTATCCTGGTGCTTGGTCGGGTCCCACGACAGGTCAACCGCTTCGGTGGCCACGCTGACTTTGTGGACATCTTGCCAAGGCCATTTGAAATAGGGGCCGCCAGGCGGGATGACGCGAACGCGTGGATAGCTGTATCTCGCCTTCTCGTCCTCGGACATATTGGGGTCGTCAAGCGACGCCTCGCTGCCGGGCATTCGTTCGGCTCGACCGAACGAAGTCAGCACGGCACGTTGATCGGGCCGTACCACATACAACCCGGTGATCGCGACACGCACGATGGCGTACCCAATCACACCGGCGATAAACGGGTAAATCACATAACCCACAACCAATCTCCTTGCGTAGACGAACGAGCTATCCATCGGCAAGACATGCGACATCACGCGGCGACGTCGTGCCTACCAGTGGGGCCGTAGCATAACTCTATTTGGAACAGGCCGCAGACCGAGAAGCAGGGGGCGCAGATATTTTTCGCACAACCAGTTTTCGTCGATCGTTAACGATCAATCAGCCACTGAGTGATCCGGCAAGGCGGCCGCAGGGATCAGCAAGCTGTGCGTGGCTACCCCAGACGCCTTAGAGCATTCTTACCTAATACGTGGGATCCATCGTAGGCCAGGACCTGTCCTGACACAGCTGCGCCAGAACAGGTCCTGGCCTACGAGAAAACTAAAATTGCTTTAGCGTGATTATGGATCTTGTGGAATAGCATCGAGTACCGGCGAGAGCGTCCGAATACAACTTCCGTAAAGGTCGTAATCTTGTTTCATTCGCTTCAACAACACTCTTAACTGCGGAGCAACGGCCCGAAGCTCCTCGGGATGCTGTCGCAGTAGTCGTACGAGACCATAGACACCCTGCAGTAGCGAACCGTCGCGGGGCAGAGATGATTCGGCGAGGCTATCGATGTAATCGACAGTGTATCCAACGGCATCGGGCACATGTTCGGCAACCGTTTGCATGTAATAGATGTCTTTGGATTCAAGCGGACCGGCCTTGGCAAGTCGCTCCAGGGCTCTCGCAATGGGCACCTGCAAATCGGTTGGAAACTTTGCCGAAAAAGAATTGCGTGACGATTCAGTGAGACGATTCAATGCAATCCGAGTGCGTTGCGAATCCTCCCCATCGAGCCAGCCTCGATATCGCTGAACTGACTCCGCTGACGACTCGGCTGACGTGACGAAGAGAAGCGCGAATTCGATCGAATTTCGATCGTTGGCCGCCGCTAGAAATTCATGAACATTTGCCGCAAACTCGGGATGCCGCTGTATCGTCCTGCCCAATTCAGATTCCATTTCCTCGCTATCATCTAACATCAGCC